>NZ_JBXFWM010000073.1:0-22246 GCF_056856655.1 Stenotrophomonas sp. STEN033 | reverse complement strand
GAAGCCTAGAAGCATAGCAGCCCCCTCATCCGCCCTCCGGGCACCTTCTCCCGCACGCGTGAGAAGGAAGTGCTAGGGTGTCTTGGCGGCTGATGGCTGGCCGCTCAGAGCGCAAGCCGGGGAGTGGGTAGAACCTCAGTACACCGCAATGCCTGCCGTCCCTTCTCCCGCTTGCGGGAGAAGGTGCCCGGAGGGCGGATGAGGGCGTTTTTGATCCTTGCTCTGGCTTTCCGCCATATGGCCACTCAGCGGAAATGCGCCTCGATCTGCTCCAGCGTCTTGCCCTTGGTCTCCGGCAGCCAGAACGCGGCAATCAGGAAGAAGGCGAACGTACACGCCGCCCAGAACAGGAACATGCTGGCGTAGCCGTAGTGGCCAACCGTCGGCAGGAACACCGCCGCGATCGTGGTCGATACGAACTGGTTGATCAGCAGCGCGATGCTCATGCCGTTGGAGCGGATGCGGTTCGGCATCAACTCCGACAAGGCCAGCCAAACGCATACACCCGGGCCGACCGCGAAGAACGCCACGAATACCAAGATGCAGGCCGCCACTGCCCAGCCATGCGAAGCCGGCGGCACTGCGCCGATCCAGGCCTGCTCAATACGCAGCGGGGCATCGGCGGCCGCGCTCGGGTCCGGGAATGGATTCAGATGCAGGCTGCGGAAGAAACGCCCGATCACACTGTCAGCACGCACCGTACCGGAGCGCTCGATCAGCAACTGCTGATCACTGGGATTGTCGCTGCGCAGCGAGCGCACATCGCTAAAACCGCCATAGCTCCACGACACCGTCAGCTGCGAGGGTTGCCCGTCGCGATTGCGGGTGCCGGCGAGCTGGTGCCATTGCGCCGCATCCAGCTGCAACTGCAGGCCATCAGCCTGCACCGCGTGCTGCAATACCTGCTGCACATCGGCGCGGCCCTGTTCGGCCTTGAAGAACAGCATCGCTGCAGCCAGCAGGGCAAGACAGATGCCGCCACTGCCGATCATCAACAGGAACTTGCGGCCCTTGCGGTCCACCAGGAATAGCGCCACCAGGGTCATGATCACGTTGAGCAGCTTGATTGCCACGTCGGCGCCATTGGCTGCCGCACCCGGCAAACCAGCTTGATTGAGGATGTTGACGGCGTAGGCAAGGATCGAGTTGATGCCGGTGGCCTGGGTGAAAGCCAATACCAGGCAGGCCAGCACGAACGGCACCATGTAGCGGCGGCTGAAAAGCCGATCGCGCTCCCCTTCGGCTTTCGCGATGACTGGATTCTGGATCTGCGCCAGCGTGGCTTCCACCTGCGACGGCGGCAGGGTTGCCTGCAGGCCGCGACGTGCGGCATCGATGCGGCCGCGGCGCGCCAGCCAGCGCGGTGATTCATTGAGCCAGAACAGGCCGATGCAGAACACCACGCCCGGCAGCAGGCAGGTCCAGAAAATCGTACGCCAGGCCTGGTCCTTCACCGCGAACAGATGCTGTGCCTGCTGCACCAGTGGCAGGTTGCGCACCGACTCGGTCGCCGCATCCACCGAATGCGCCTGGTACAGACCAATCAAGGCGGCCAGCACCAATCCAACCGTCAGCAGCAGCTGGAACATCGCTGCGCCGCGACCGCGTCGTTCCGGTCCCAGCACTTCGGCCAGATACAGTGGCACTACCACGCCGATCAAACCACCGCTGATGCCTTGCAACAGGCGTCCAAGCAGCAGCGGTGTATAGCCGGAGGCCAGCGCCATGATCGGGATGCTGGCGGTGAACAGGAGGCCAGCGAGCATCATCGCGCCACGGCGGCCGATCAGGTCGGCGATCATGCCGGCGAACAGCGATGACAACACGCTGCCCAGCAGCACCGCGGCAACCACGAAGCCCATCTGCTGGCTGCTCAGCTGCCAGGCATGGCTGGCGGTGGCTTCCAGATAGGGCAGGGCGCCGGCAATGATGCCGATGTCGATGCCGTACAGCAGGCCGCCAAGACCGGCGATGAAAAGGAGATAGCGCACGGGCCAACGCGGGGCGGCGTCGCTGGCGGGCACGGCAAAAGTGGTGTCGGTCATCGGCGCGTTCCTGGGGCAAGATTTTGTAGTGCCGAGCCAAGCTCGGCTCGCCGCGCGGATGCGCGGCGTGTTCCGGTGATACGGCTATTGGAACGGAAGGCTGCCGAGCATGGCTCGGCACTACATGGGGCGGGTCAGTTTGGGTCGACCGGGTGGCCGGCTATCCATACCTGCTGCAATTTCAATTGCGGGTCCAGCACCACCATGTCCGCGCGCAGGCCCGGCGCGATGCGGCCGCGGTCTTCCAGGCCCAGGTAATCGGCCTGGATGGTGGAAACACGTTGCGAGGCGTCGGCAAGGTCCAGGCCGACATCGACCAGATTGCGCAGTGCTTGATCCATGGTCAGTGCGCTGCCGGCGAGCGAGCCGGTCGAAAGCCGCACGCAGCCCATGCACTTGTGCACGCGCTGCTCGCCCAACGCGTATTCGCCATCGGGCATGCCGGTGGCGGCGGTCGCATCGGTGACAGCATACAGGCGCGGGATCGCGCGCACGGCCATGCGGATGGCACCGCGGTGCACATGCTGCAGATCGGGAATCAATTCGGCGTATTCGGCATGTGCCAAGGCGGCAGCAGCGATACCGGGCTTGTAGTGATCAACGCCGGTCATGCCGTTGAACAGATGGGTGAAGCCAACCGCACCAGCCTGCAATGCGGCGACCGCATCGTCGTACGTGCCGGCGCTATGGCCGATCTGCACGCGGATGCCCATCGCTGCCAAGGCTGGAATCAAGGCGGTGTGCTGGCCGATCTCCGGTGCAATCGTCAGCACCTTGATCGGGGCCAGTGCATGCAGGTGCTGCACCGACTCCAGCGTTGCTTCCAGCGTGCGTGGCGGCTGTGCGCCCAGCCGCTGCGGACTGATGAAGGGACCTTCCAGATGCACGCCGATGATCTGTGCGGCATCCACATCCGGCGTGGCCATCACCTGGGCGACACCGCGCAGGGCATTTTCGATCTCGCCGTACTCGGCGGTCATCGTGGTGCCGAGCAGGGTGGTGGTGCCGTAGCGGGCATGGGTGTGGGCGATGCGGCGGGCGACATCGCCGCCCTGCATCAGGTCCACACCCGCTGCGCCATGTACGTGCAGGTCGATGAAGCCGGGCAGGATGATCGGCAGATCGCCGCCATTACCTGCGTGGTCTTCCACCTCCAGCGTGCGCAGCTGCTGGTCGAAGTGGACGTGGCCGCGGCGCCAGCCCAAGGGAGTGAGAATGCGGCCGAACAGGCTGCGGATAGCGGTCATAGCGGTGGCTCGGCGGTGATCACTTCGATGCCCTGGCGCTGCAGTCCCTCACGGGTGGCATCGTCGATGCCGGTATCGGTGATGATGGCGTGGATCTGGTCGAGGCGGGCGATGCGGTGCAGGCTGACCCGGCCAAATTTCGAGGCATCGGTCAGCACCACGATGCGCCGTGCGCGCTCGACCATGCGGTGGTTGAGGCGTGCTTCGGCTTCGTCATGGGTGGTCAGGCCGAACTGCAGGTCCAGACCGTCCACGCCGAGGAACAAGGTGTCGAAGCTGTAGGAGGTAAGGCTGGCTTCGGCCTGGCTGCCCTGCAGCGACAGTGATTGCTTGCGCAGCAGGCCACCGGTCAGCAGCACGTTGACGGCCGGTGCGTTGGCCAGTTCCCAGGCGATGTTCAAACCATTGGTCATCACCGTGACATCGCGGTGGTCGCGCAGGTGGCGGGCCAGGGTCATGGTGGTGGAGCCGGAGTCGATGATGATGTTGTCGCCGGGTTGCACCAGCTGCGCGGCGCGCATGCCGATGGATTCCTTCAGCGACAGGTTCAGCGCATCTTTCTCGTGGATGTCCTGTTCCTGCGGCGGCATGCGTACCAGGGTCGCGCCGCCATGGGTGCGCGTGGCCAGGCCCTGCGCCTCGAAGTGGCCCAGGTCGGTGCGGATGGTCACCGCCGACACACCGAACTGGTCAACCAGTTCGGCAACCTGCACCGAGCCCTGGTCGATCAGGCGTTGCAGGATCTGCTGTCGGCGGGGACGGGTATTGCGCATGGTCAACTCTCGTGTGCGTTTGAAAGCGGAGATTAACCGTTCGCAAGGTTTTGGGTGCGCAAACTTTCGCTTTGCTTGCGCGTACCTGCCTGATTGGCGCTGCAGGCGCGCGCGTATTCGCCCAGACACTGGCCGACGCGATGCTGCACCAGGGCCGCAGGCGTGGCGGCCAGCTGGCCCTCGCGCACGGCCACGTACTGGCCCGGCAGGTATTGGCTGAGCAGCACCAGCGGCGGGGTGTGCTGTTCCAGATTGGCAAACAGAGTCTGTACCGCCTGCAGAAGTTCCGGCTCGCCCCAGTAGTAGCGGCAGCGGTCACTGAAGGCGTAGGAGCGCAGCAGACGTAGCGTGGCTTCATCGCCGTGGTAATGCGCCTGCCAGTTCTTCGGCTTGGCCAGCATCACCTGTTCCAGCACCTGTGGCAGCTTCGAGCACTGCGCGGCGGGCAGCAGTTCGGCTTCGATCGCGGCGAGTGCGAACAGCGCTTCGCGGTAGGCAAACGTTGCCGCGGGGCCAACCTTGAGGATGGCGAAGTGATCGCGCACCAGTGCGTGCAGGCCGGATTCGCGCTGGTAGTCGGTGGAGTGCGCTTCGAACACGATGCGCGGCTGCTGTTCAAGGAAATCGGCCAGCTCGCTGGCAGCGGCGGCGTCGTATTCGTGCACGCTGCTGTGGTCGAAGTCCACGCCCGGCTGCACCACCATCGCGATCACGCGCTGCCACGCATCGCGCAGTTCCGGTGTGTCGAAGGCCTGCTGGTGGATGGCCAGGGTCTGCGCGGCCGCGGCCGGCGTGGTCACCGCCAGGCCGCCTGCCAGCGAGGCTTCGCCACCGGGGATCGGCACTTCGGTACCGATCACGTAGACCGGCGGCGGCAGGCCATTGGCCTTGGCGGTGGCTTCGGCAATGACCGCCAGCTCGGCCGAGCGCGCGGCGACGGTGGCATCGGGCAATGGGGTCGGGTCATCTGCGCAGGACATGCTGCAGTCCAGATGGATCTTGTGGAAACCGGCGGCGACATAGGCTTCGATCAATACGCGCGCATTGGCCATCGCTTCGGC
The DNA here is from genome assembly GCF_056856655.1 of Stenotrophomonas sp. STEN033. NCBI lineage: Bacteria > Pseudomonadati > Pseudomonadota > Gammaproteobacteria > Lysobacterales > Lysobacteraceae > Stenotrophomonas > Stenotrophomonas sp. STEN033. The sequence continues at coordinate 17,120 of NZ_JBXFWM010000073.1, read as the reverse complement.
GGCTGGCTGCTTCTGCCAGGCGTTGGGACCGAGATGGTCGCCGCCCAGGATCAGCTGCCCGCGCGGGAAGCCTTCTTCATCGGCGAGCGTTTCCACGTAGGCGCGGTACTGCGGCGGGGTCATGCCGGTGTAACCGCCGAACTGGTCGACCTGGTTGGAGGTGGCTTCGATCAGCAGCACAGTGCCGTGCTGCGCGGCCACGTGCATGGCCGCACGCAACACCTGTTCGTTGCTGCAGCAGACGCTGTACAGGCCGACGTTGTGGCCTTGGCGATGAGAGGCAAGCAGGGATTGCAGCGGTGACATGGTCAAGCTCCGGGAATCAGGTAAGCGGGTTGGCAGGCGAGCAGGGCGGCACCACGGGCACCGCCGGCATCGCCGAAGCGCGGTGGCACGATGGGCGGCACTTCCACGCCGTTGAACAGATGTGCGGCGATGGCCGCAGGCAGCTGCTGGTACAGGGGCGCGTATTGCGACAGGCCGCCACCGAGCACGATGACGTGCGGGTCCAGTGCGAGAATCAGCGCGGCGAAACTGTGGCCGAGCAGGTCGCGGTGGATGTCCAGTGCCTGCATGGCGCGGATGTCGCCGGCCTCGGCCTGGGCGATGACCTCGCTGGCGTTGGCCGCAGTGCCGCCAAGATGGCGTTCGATCATGGCCACGCCGCTGCCGGAGACATAGCGCTCCACGCACCCGCGCAGGCCGCAGCCACAATCCAGCAGCGGCAGGCCATGCCGTTGCAGCAGGTTGGCCGGCACGCTCCAGTGGCCCCATTCGCCGGCCAGGCCGTTGAAGCCGCCGACAAGTTTGCCGTGCAGGCAGTAACCGCCGCCGGCACCGGTGCCGAGGATGGCGCCGAACATGCTGGCATAACCGTTAGCCGCGCCGCCGTGTGCTTCGGACAAAGCAAAGCACTGCAGGTCGTTGCCGAAATGCAGCGGCCGCTGCAGGCGCGCCTGCAGGTCGGCGCTGACGCATTGGCCGGTCAGTGCCGGTACGTTGGCACTGAGCTGGCGGCCACTGCGCCGCTCGCGCACGCCGGGCAGGGCGATGCCGATGGCCTGCGCGCGTTGGCCGAGTTGGGCATCGGCATCGGCAACCAGCGTTTCCACCGCCTGCAGGAAGCCGTTGTAGTCGCCCTGCGGGGTGGCGATGCGTTTGCGCCACGCGACCTGCAGGGCGGCATCGCAGGCCACCAGTTCAATCTTGGTACCGCCAATGTCGATGCCGTAACAGGCCGGGGCGCGGGTATCAGCCATGGTGGATGGTGACGCCCTTGACCACGCGGTTGACGGTGCCGTCCGGGAACGGATTGTCCGGGGTCAGGCCGAGTGCGGCCGAGCGCTGCAGTGCGTAGAGCTGCGCGAACGGCAGCCACACCGGCGCCAGCCAGCTGTCGGGCAGGGCGGGCACGGCCAAGGTGTAATCGTCATGGATGCCCAGGTCCGAATGCGGTCCGATCGACAATACCTTGCCCGCAACGCCATCACCGCGCAGTTCTTCCAGCAGATCCTGCTCGTAGCGACGCGACAGCGGTTCGGCGCTGCGCAGCACGACGACCAGGGTTTCATCATTGAGCGTGGACTTGGGACCGTGGCGGAAACCCAACGGGGTATTGGCCAATGCCAGCACGCGGCCGGCCGTGAGCTCCAATACCTTCAGCGCAGCCTCGCGAGCCAGCGCTTCCAGCGGACCACTGGCCAGATAGATAACGCGGTTGTACGGCTGCGCAGCCAGTGCGGCGACTGCTGCATCCCAGTTGGCCAGGCCCTGGCGCGCGAGTGCGGCAACCTGCTGCAGGCGCTGCACACGCTCGGCCCACGGCACGCTGTCGAACACGGACAGCGCGGCCAGCAGCATGCAGCTCAGGCTGCTGGTCATGGCGAAGGCGCGGTCGCAGCTGGCGGCCGGCATCAGCAGCGTGCAGGTGTCGTCGCGGCCGGCGCCACGACGGGCCAGTTCGCCTTCGGCATTGCAGGTGATGTCGAGGAAGCGGGCATCGTCGACGTCGGCGCGGACGCGGTCGACGGCGGCCACGCTTTCCGGGCTGGAGCCGCTGCGGCCGAACGACACCAGCAGGGTCGGGCGATCGCGCTGCAGGTACAGCGCCGGGTGGGTGAGCAGGCTGGTGGTGTGCACGGCGCGCACTTCGGCCGGCCACTGCGCGTTGATGGTGTCGGCCACCATCTCGGCAATGAAACCCGAGCTGCCGGCACCGGTGAAGATCACCCGTTGGCGCGGGTCGGACAGGCGCTGCCCAAGGAAATCCTGCAGGCGCGTGCTGGCCTGTTGCAGATCCAGGGCAAGGGTCTCCCACAGCGCGGGCTGCTGGGCGATTTCGGTAGCGGTATCGGCTCCGCCCAGGCGCTGCCAGGCGGTCAGATCGTGAAGCAGGGTGGCATCCATGTGTGATTCCTGATTGGCCAGCGCACCATCTTTCTTTTCTTTCGAAATGTCAAATACCGAAAGCAAAACGAAAGAAATAATTTGATTAGACTTTATTCTCTTGAGAATCGTCCGAAGCGAAAGGTTTCCCGGGAAACCCTTTCGCAGCAATGAATACGCTCAGCTTGATGATGTGAAAGTTGCTGCTCCGCACCATCTTTCGATTGTAAGAAATCTTACTTATCTTTTGCTTTCATTTTGTTGACATCTTTCGATTTCCTGCCCTAGAGTCGGCGCACTCGGTTTCGAAACGCCCGTTGAACGGGTTGGAGGCAAGGTGGAACACTGCGTTCGTCAATCGCCGCTGTTGCTGGCGCTGCTTTCGGCCTTGTTGTTGCCGGCAGTGACCGCACAGGCCGAGCCCATCGGCAATCTGCGCTCCGTCACCGCCAGCGATGGCCGCGACGGCGTGCGTGCCTGGGACGTACGCAGTGACAATGGCAGCACCCTGCGCATCGAGGTGTTGGCCAACGACATCGTGCATGTGCAGGCTGGCCGCAACGGCAAGCTGACCGGCGCTGGTGACAAGGCCGCGCCCATCGTGTTGCCGCAGCCCGTGCAGCCGGTGCAGGCGCAGTTGGAAGAAGACGCGCAGGAAATCCGCGTGCGTACCCCGGCGCTGGTCCTGCATGTGCAGCGCCAGCCCCTGCAGCTGCGGCTGGAGCGTCTGGACGGTGGCAAGGCGGTGTCGCTATGGCAGGAACAGCAGCCGCTGGACCTGTCCGCCGAGCAGAGCGTGCAGGTACTGTCCTCGCAGGCCGATGAAGCCTTCTACGGCGGCGGCCAGCAGAACGGCCGTTTCCAGTTCAAGGGCCGCGAACTTGAAGTGTCCTATTCTGGTGGCTGGGAGGAGGGCGACCGCCCGAGCCCGGCACCGATGCTGCTCAGCTCACGCGGCTGGGGCATGTTGCGCAATACCTGGAGCGACGGCAGCTACGACCTGCGCCAGCCGGACCAGGCCACGCTGCTGCACCGCGAGGACCGCTTCGACGCCTATTACTTCGTCGGCAATGATCTGCAGCGGCTGCTGGAACGCTACACCCAACTGACCGGCCGGCCGAACATGGTCGCGCGCTGGGCGCTGTCCTACGGCGATGCCGATTGCTACAACGACGGCGACAACATCAAGAAGCCCGGCAGCGTGCCCGAAGGCTGGAGCGATGGCCCCACCGGCACCACCATCGACGTGGTCAACAGCGTCGCTGCCAAGTACCGCGAGAACGACATGCCGGGCGGCTGGATCCTGCCCAATGACGGTTACGGCTGCGGCTACAAACAGCTGCCGGAGACCGTACAGGGCCTGGCCAAGTACGGCTTCAAGACCGGCCTGTGGACCGAGAATGGCGTCGACAAGATCGCATGGGAAGTCGGCAAGGCCGGCACCCGCGTGCAGAAGCTGGACGTGGCCTGGACCGGGCAGGGCTATCAGTTCGCGATGGATGCCAACCGCCAGGCGTTTGACGGCATCCTCAATAATTCCGACTCGCGCCCCTTCCTGTGGACGGTGATGGGCTGGGCCGGCATTCAGCGTTATGCGGTTGCCTGGACCGGTGACCAGAGCAGCAGCTGGGACTACATCCGCTGGCATGTGCCCACTCTGGTGGGTTCCGGCCTGTCGGGCATGGCCTATGCCAGCGGTGACGTCGATGCGATCTTCGGCGGCAGCGCCGAAACCTTCACCCGCGACCTGCAGTGGAAGACCTTCACGCCGGTGCTGATGGGCATGTCCGGCTGGTCGTCGAACGCGCGCAAGCACCCCTGGGCTTTCGACGAGCCCTACCGCTCGATCAACCGCGACTACCTCAAGCTGAAAATGCGTCTGACCCCGTATATGTACGGGCTGGTGCACGATGCTGCGCAGAGCGGTGCGCCGCCGGTGCGCGGGCTGATGTGGGACAACCCGCAGGACCCGCACGCGCAGGACGAAACCTACAAATACCAGTTCCTGCTCGGCCGTGATCTGCTGGTAGCGCCGGTATATCGCAGCCAGGCGGCAAGCCGTGGCTGGCGCCGCGACATCCATCTGCCGGCCGGCGGCTGGTACGACTATTGGGACGGCCGCCATCTGCAGGCCGGTGCCGCAGGCAGGCAGCTGGACCGTCCGGTCGAACTGGCGACGCTGCCGGTATTCGTGCGTGCCGGTGCGATCCTGCCGATGTACCCGGAGATGCTGTTCGACGGCGAGAAGCCGTTGGATGAAGTGACCTTCGATCTGTACCCGCAGGGCGAATCCAGCTACACCTTGTACGAAGACGATGGCAGCACCCGCCGCTACCAGAAGGGCGAGTCGAGCACGCAGCAGATTCGCGTGCAGGCACCGGCGCAGGGCAGTGGCCCGGTGCAGGTCGAGATAGCGCCGGTGCAGGGCGAGTATCAAGGTCAGTTGGCGCAGCGCCGTTACGGCCTGCGCGTGTTGAATCGCAGCGCACCGACTGCCGTGCAACTGGATGGTCGTACGTTGCCCAAGCTTGCTGACGCGGCCGCACTGCAGGCAGCCAGCGAAGGCTGGTACTTCGATGGCAAGGAACGCAAGGGCACGCTGCATGTGCGTACCGCCAGCCAGGACATCCGCACGCCGTTGAAATTGCAGCTGGATTTCCCGGTTGCCGCCGCGCTGGCTGAAGACGTTTTCCCGAATGCGCCGGAGCTCGGCCGCGCGCTGCCGTCCGACAGTCTGCTGGTGGTCAATCGTCCGGCCGAAGAGCCCGGCCATCCGCTGGAAAATGCCTTCGACGATGATCCGGCGACGTGGTTCCGCAGCGTGCGCAACCAGGCCATCCGCACTGGCGCCCATGAGTGGGTGGTGGGCTTTGGCGAGCGCAAGCTGATCGATGGCATCGAGCTGGCACCGCGCAACGACCAGCACTGGAAGCATGGTCAGGTGCGTGATTACGAAATCTACATGGCCGACAGCAATGGTGAGTGGGGCAAGCCGATTGCTACGGGTCACCTGCAGCTGAAGCAGGAACTGCAGCGCATCGACTTCCCTGCCCATGCCGGCCGCCTGTTGCGCTTCCGCGTGCTCAGCGTGCAGAACCCCGACGGTGACGGCGCAAGTGGTGCCGATCCGATGGTGACCGCAGCGCAGGGCAGCACCGCGCGTGCGGTGGATGCACTGCAGCCGCGCGATGTTGGCCCGATTGCACTGTCCACCTTCCATATCCTCGAGCAGCAAACGGCCGAGCGGCCGGCGCGGCAGCAATACCTCTCCCAGCTGCCGCTGCCGGCCGTATTGGCCACCCAGGTGCATGCCGATCGTTCGTTCGCTGCGGCCGTGCCGATGCGCATGAACGGCCTGCAGTTCCGCCGCGGTCTCGGCGTCGGTGCGCAAAGCCGCATCGACATGAACTTGAAGGGGCAGTGGAAAACGCTACGTGCCGACCTGGGCGTCGATGACCAATGCCGTCAAGCCGGTGGTCTGCAGTTCCAGGTCTGGGGCGATGACCGCCTGCTCTATGACAGCGGTTTTGTGAAAGCACCGGGCGTGGTCAAGCCCGAGCTCGACATCCGCGGTCTGTCCAGATTGAGTCTGCGCACCTTGGGTGCGCAGGGTAGCCAACCGTCCCAGGTCTGCGCCAACTGGGCCAATGCCGTACTGATAGGCGAGGAGGGCGATTCCGCCGACATCCTCGCGCCATGACCCACCCGTAACACCGCTCCTCCCACCGGATTACCCCCGGCTACGGTCCAAGAACCGTGGCATGGGATCGCTTTGCCCGCCAACTGCTGTTTTTTTTTGCGTGCCCTTGCCAGGAGAGAACCCCGATGTTGCCAGCCAACCGCAGTGCCAAACGCTGTTTGCAAGCTCCACTATCGTTGGCTGTCGCCAGCGTGTTGTTCGCCATCGCCGCACCTGCCTTCGCGCAGGACAAGGCTGAAAAGGAAAAGGACAAGACCACCGAGTTGTCCCGCATCGAGGTCACCGGTTCCAACATCCGCCGCACCGATGTGGAAACCGCCTCGCCGGTGCAGGTGATCAGCAAGCAGGACATCGAAAACATGGGCGCGCGCACGCTGTTGCAGGTGCTCGACAATCTGCCAGCGGCACGACCGGGCCAGGTTGATTCCAAGTCCTTGTTCACCGGTTCCGACGGCGCTTCACAGGCCAACCTGCGCGGCCTCGGCGCACAGGGCACGCTGGTGCTGTTGAATGGCCGCCGCCTGTCGTACTACGGCGCACCGGCTGGCTTCCAGACCCAGTTCGTCAACATCGATGCCATTCCTGCCGCCGTCATCGAGCGCATGGAAGTGCTGACCGACGGCGCCTCGGCCGTATACGGCACCGACGCGGTGGCCGGCGTCATCAACGTCATCACCAAGAGCAGCTACCAGGGCCTGGAAGTCAGCGGTACCTGGGATACCGCTTCGCGCTTTGATTCCTTCGGTGAAAAGCAGGCCAGTGTCACCGGCGGTTTCGGCGACATGGCCGAGGATGGCTACAACGTCTATGCCAGCGTCAACCTGTATGAGCGCGACGGTATTCCGGACAGCGAGTGGTACCTGAAGCATCCGGGCCAGTTCTACGTCAACAATCCGGACTACATCAAGAACCTGCGGCTGGACACCGGCAGTGCGCCGGGCGTGTTCAACCCCGGCTATTACTACGCCATCGATCCGGTCACCGGCGTGCGCAAGGACGAGGCTGCACCGGGCTGCAACAACGTGCTGCAGGTCAGCAGTGGCACGCGCTGCATCTGGCAGACCTGGATGAACCGGCAGATCAACGGCGGCGCGGATTCCAAGCGCGTCACTGCCTACGTCAATGGTCATTACCAGCTCAATGACAGCACCGAGGCATTCGCCGAAGTCACCTATACCGACATCGACCTGCATGCCAATGGCGGTACGCCGCGTGCTTATGGCACCACCACCGGCAATCCGCAGAGCTGGTTCTCGCGCAACACCGGCAATACGGTCAACCAGTTCCTGACCCCGTGGCTTGGCCCGAACAACGAATACAACCACGCCAGCCCGGAGTTGAAGGCGATGAATGGCGGTGTGGTCGGTTTGGGTTACCTGCTGCAGGACGTCGGCGGTGGCCACTTCGGTCAGCGCAATACCGACGACAGCTACCGTGTGGTGGCAGGTCTGCGTGGTGCTGCCGGCGACTGGAACTGGGAAACCGCGTTCGCCACCGCCGGCTCGCACTCGGTCACCTACCAGACCACCAACGTCAACCTGAAGGGCTTCGAGAAAGCCTTCGGTCCGTACACCATCGATCCGGGTACCGGTCGCGTCATCATTTCCGATCATCCGGCCTACAAGTTCGGTGAGATCAGTGAAGCCAACGCGGCGCTGATCCGCGAAGCCTTCCCGACCTTCGACATCGAGTCGTGGACCCGCCTGCACACCCTGGACGGCAAGATCGAAGGCCCGCTGTTCAACATGCCGGCCGGCGAAGTGCGTGCGGCCTTCGGCTTCAATGCCACCCGCGAAACCTTCTACACGCCGGGCAACCCGGATGCCGCCAACGGCCTGATCACCCAGCAGGGCGGCTCGTGGTTCGACGGCAAGCGCAACACCTACGCGCTGTTCTCCGAAGCCGTGGTGCCGCTCACCGAGAAGCTCGAAATGGACCTGGCACTGCGCCTGGACAAGTACCCGGGCTTCAGCGCCAATGCCGCGCCGAAGATCGGCCTGAAGTACCAGGCCCTGCCGCAGCTGATGCTGCGTGGTACCTATTCGGAAGGCTTCCGTGCACCCAGTCTGGCCGAGGCCGGCAGCGGTGGCGTGTATGCGCAGATCGGTGGTTACCGCGATGAAGTCCGTTGCGCCGAAACCAATGCAATTGCCGGCCTGCTGCGGCAGTCCAACCGCGTCGTGGACAAGGATCTGGGCAACAGCCTGTGGAACAGCGATTGCAGCCGCAACGTGGCGCGCATGACCCAGCCCAACCAGGACCTGAAGCCGGAGAAGGCGAAGATCGCCACGCTGGGCGTCGTGCTGGAGCCGACCGATTGGCTGTCGGTGTCGGCGGATTACTGGTTCGTGTACCGTCGCGATGAAATCGTCGCGCCGGACTACAGCAAGGAAGAAGACATCGATTCGATGACGCGCTTCCCGATCACCGAGTCCGACAAGTCCAACCTCGCTGCACTGGCTGCGATGTGCAGCGACCCTGCCAGCGGCGTGACCTGTCCGGGCACCTTGCCGGGCTACAGCATCGGCAACGTGGCCAGCGTGATCGGCCAGTACAGCAACCGTGGCCGCACCCTGATCGACGGCTTCGACGTCGATCTGCGCAGCCGCTTCGACCTGGGTGAATGGGGCCGCCTGAACATTGGCGTGGCAGCTACCATCGCCAATCGCAACATGTACAACTCCGACAACGGTGACGGCTGGTACTACGGCAACCTGGTTGGCTACTACAACAACCCGAAGGTGCGCGCCACGTTCAATACCAACTGGACCTATGGCAACTGGGACACCGGCTTCTACGTGAACTATGTCGGTGGCACCAAGTGGGCCTATGACCGCATCGACGCGCAGGACAACAATGCCCAGACCTGCACCGGCAGCTTCCTCGACCTGGCCCCCGGCCATTGCGGCGGCGCACCGGCCTGGTGGACCGCAAACTTGAGCGTGAACTGGCGTCCGATCGAGAAGCTGAGCGTCGGCGTGACCGTCAAGAACCTGTTCAACCGCCTGCCGTTCTATGACCCGAACGACTGGATGAACTTCTCCGGCTATGCCAACAACTTTGGTCGCATCTACAGCGTGACCGCCACCTACAAGTTCTGATCCACCGCAACAGCGCTTCCCCCTCATGCATTGCATGAGGGGGAAGACAGTGACACCGTCAGCATGGTCGCGGCACGCCTGCCATGACCGGCACGACCCCTGAAAGAGGAAACACAATGAAGCGTAGGGAATTCATCATGGCCAGCGCGGCCCTTGCCGCCACCAGCCTGCTGCCGAACACGCCGGCTTGGGCACGTGGCCGCAAGGTGCGTCTGGGTGTGATCGGCACCGGCATGCGCGGTCTGGTATTGCTGAAGGAACTGGTACGCCGCGACGACGTCGAAGTGGTTGCCCTGTGCGACATCGAGCCGATCATGCTCGGCCGCGCCATGGACATGGTGGCCAAGGCCGGCAAGCCGGCACCGCAGGCCTATGGCGCCGACCGTGACCAGAATGCCTGGATGCGCCTGCTGGAGCAGCGCGGCCTGGACGGCGTGATCATCGCCACCCCGTGGGAGCTGCATGCACCGATGGCGATCGCGGCGATGCAGGCCAAGGTCGCGGTGGGCTGCGAAGTGGTTGCCGGCATCACCCTGCAGGACCATTGGGATGTGCTCAATACCCAGCTCAGCACCGGCACCCCGTACATGCTGCTGGAGAACGTCTGCTACCGCCGTGACGTGATGGCCGCGCTGCAGATGGTGCGTCAGGGCCTGTTCGGCGAACTGGTGCACCTGCAGGGTGGCTATCAGCACGACCTGCGCGGGGTGAAGTTCAACGACGGCACGCCGGAGCATCCCTACGACAGCGGCGTCGAGTTCGGCGCCAAGGGCTGGTCGGAAGCACGCTGGCGCACCGAGCACTCGGTACAGCGCAATGGCGAGCTGTATCCCAGCCACGGCATCGGCCCCTGCGCGATGTATACCGGCATCAACCGTGGCAACCGTTTCACCCATATCAATGCCTTCGCCAGCAAGGCGCGTGGCCTGCATGAGTACACCGTGGCCAAGAGCGGTGGCACTACGCATCCGAGCACCAAGGTCAAGTTCAAGCTCGGCGATATCGTCACCACCACGCTGGCCTGCGAGAACGGCGAGACCATCCTGCTGCAGCACGACACCTCCTTGCCGCGCCCGTATTCGATGGGCTTCCGTGTGCAGGGCACCAAGGGCCTGTGGATGGACGTCAACCACGGTATCCACATCGAAGGCCGCAGCCCGCCGCACCAGTGGGAAGAGTTCAAGACCTACCAGGACCAGTATGAGCACCCGCTGTGGAAACAGCATGCCGATACCGCCGCCAGCGCCGGCCACGGTGGCATGGACTGGTTCGTGATCCATGCCTTCGTCGAGGCATTGAAGGCCAAGGCGCCGATGCCAATCGATATCTATGACGCGGTGACCTGGAGCGCGATCACCCCATTGTCCGAGCAGTCGATTGCCAACAGCTTCCAGACCCTGGAGTTCCCGGACTTCACCAAGGGCCTGTGGCAGCAGCGCAAGCCGATCTTCGCCTTCGACGGCAGTTATTGATCAGTCGTGTTTCTGCCCCCTCCCTTGCGCCGAAGGCGTAGGGGAGGGTTGGGGAGGGGTTGAGCTTTCAGGCCCTTCCAGCAATGCCAGCTTCGCGGCTTACGCCGCTCCCACAGCTCCCACAGCGCTGTCTAGCGTTCCAATTCCACGTCCGGATCCGCCACCGGCGATGGCGGCGTAGCCGGCACTTCCGCCGGGGTGGCCTGCGCCGGCTTGTCCAGGATGGTTGCCTTGCGCCAATTGCCCCAGCGGTAATAGGCCATGATCATCAGCATCGAGCACAACGCACTGACCGGGAAGCTCCACCAGATCGCATCGGCACCAAAGCGCGGCTGCAGCCACAGCGCGAACGGCACGCGGATGCCCCACATACCGATTGCCAGGATCAACAGCGGCGGCAGCACCGCGCCGGTGGAGCGGACCACGCCGGACAGCACGAAGTTGACCCCGAAGAACAGGAACGACCACACCGCGATGTGGTTCAGGTGGCGACCGATCTCCAGCGCCTCGCTGGCGGCTGGCAGGAACAACGCCAGGGTGCTGCGATCAAACAGGATGATCGGCGCGATCAAGGCACCGGTCAGCAGGAAGTTGAACAGCACACCGGTACGCGCGGTGGCTTCCACCCGTGGCCAAAGGCCGGCGCCCACATTCTGCGCGGCCATCGTCGAGCAGGCTGCACCGATCGCCATGGCCGGCATCTGCACATAGGTCCACAACTGCATGGCTGCGCCATAGGCCGAGGCGGTTTCCACCCCGTAGCCATTGACCATGCTGATCATCATGATCATCGCCAGCGAGATCAGGATCATCTGCAGGCCCATCGGCACGCCCTTGACCACCAGCGCCTTGAGGATGACGGTGTCGATCTTCAGCAGGCCGATGTCCTTGCGTCCCAGCCACAGCATGTGTCGCTTGTTGCGCAGGTAGAGCATCAGGCCGGCCAGTGCCAGGCCCTGCGAGAAGAAGGTGGCCCACGCTGCACCGGCAATGCCGAGTTCCGGGAACGGACCGACGCCGAAGATCAGCAATGGGTTGAAGGCGATATCCATCAGCACCGCCAACAGCAGGAAGCGGAACGGCGTGCGCGCGTCGCCGGCACCGCGCAGGGCGGCGGTAATGAAGGCGAACGCGTACAGCAGCGGCATCGCCAGGAAGATCACCTTCAGGTAGGCATCGGCCATCGGCAGTGATTCGGCGGGTGTACCCATCGCCAGCAGCAGGCGGTGCGACAGGAACCAGCCCAGCACCGCGATCACCGCAGACAGACTGATGAAGAAGGTGGCGCTGGTGCCCATTACCCGCCGCGCCTGCGGTAGGTCCTTGGCACCGATGGACTGGCCGATCAGGATGGTCGCGGCCATGCCGATACCGAACACCGAGCCGATCAGGAAGAACATGATGTTGTTGGCGTTGGCCGTGGCGGTCAGCGCTGCCTCGCCGAGGAACTTGCCCACCCAGATGGCATTGACCGACCCGTTCAGCGACTGTGCGATGTTGCCAGCCAGAATCGGGAGCGCGAACATGAGCAGGCTGGTGCCGATCGGGCCTTCGGTCAGCGAGCGGGTTTGCTTGGTTTTCGACATGGACAACGTTGTCGGGATCGGGGCAGGCACACTAGCATCTTGCAGGTGAGGGTGCCGGCGTCAGGTATCAACGGTAGGTCGCTTACACAGGAGTGATGGCAACGCGATGAGTGGTGAAGTCGTAGCGGTAGCAAGCATTCGTCTTGATGTATGGCTGTGGGCGGCACGTTTCTTCAAGACCCGCAGCCTGGCCAAACAGGCGGTGGAGACCGGCAAGGTGGATGTGGATGGTCAACGCCCCAAGTCGTCCCGCGCCATACGTGTGGGCGATGCGCTGCGGGTGCAGCGTGGCGATGAGATCTTCGAGATCGCGGTACGCGGACTGAGTGACAAACGCGGCTCGGCACAGGTAGCGCAGGCCATGTACGAAGAATCGGCAGCTTCGAAGCAGGCACGTCACGAACTGCACCTCCGCCGCGCCGCTGAACGCACCGGCTACCAGGCCCCGGAGCACAAGCCCGACAAGCGCGCCCGCCGCCTGATCCGCGCTCTGGGCGACCTCGACGCACTCTGACCCAAGCGATTAACCTGTAGTGCCGAGCCATGCTCGGCAGGGGCGTTACCGGTAAAGCCAACCCTGTAGTGCGGAGCCATGCTCGGCATGGGGCTCTACCAGTGAAGCCTCTGCCGAGCATGGCTCGGCACTACAGAAACAAAAACGCCACCTTGCGGTGGCGTTTTCAATCAATCTTCATCAGCTCAACGCTTGCCGCTACCCAGCAAGCCGCTGCCCAGCTTGATCAGGTCGCTGACGCCGAACTGGCCGTCGCCATCCTGGTCCATCACGCTGCCCAGCAGGCCTCCGCCGATACCGCCGGCCTGCGTCACCTGCTGCTTCTCCTGCCCCAGGATCTGCGCCAGCCCACCGGCACTTGCCTGGCCGCCACTGCTCATGCGCTGGGCGATATAAGCCATCACGATCGGGGCGAGGATCTTCAGCAACTGGCTGGAGCTGCTCGGGCTCAGGCCCGTGGCTTGGGCCAGGCCGGTTTCAGCGCGGTCCTGGTTGCCACCGAAAATGTGGCCGAGGATGCCGGCGCCGTTGGCGGCCGGGCTGTTGCCGCCGCCCATCACCGCACCCAGCACGCTGCCGATGTCCAGGCCGCTGTGGTTGTTCTGCAGCGCGCCGAACAGCGCTTCGGCGCCCTGTGGCTTGGCTGCGTTGTTGCCCAGCGCACCCATCAGCAGCGGCAGCGCGGCGCTGATGGCACCCGACGCCTGCTGGCTGTCGATGCCCAGCTGCTGGGAAACCTGCTGCAGCGGTGCGCCTTGCAGCTGGGAGAGAAGGTCGTCGGTCAGGCTCATCGGGAGATCCTTGAATGGGTGGGTTGCCGAGCGGCATGGTAACCCCCGCAAGGGGGCGTAGGTGAAGGGGGCAATGACGTGTTGGTTTGTGGGCAGAAACAGCACCGCCCGCGCAGGGCGGGCGGTGCTGTTTCGTCGTTGGATCAGTGAATCGGGCTTACAGCTCGATGTCCTCGGCGCCCGGGGTGGCGGTCGGGAAATCGCTGCCCGGGTGCGGCGGCGGTGCGAACGGATCGGCCGGGGCGGTTGCCGCTGCGAGCTTCTGCAGCGCAGCGGCGATACCGGCACCATAGGCCGGGTCGGCCTTGTTGCAGTTGTCGATGTGGCGCTGCTTGATGAAGTCCGGGGCATCACCCAGGGCGCGGGCGGTGTTCTCGAACAGGCGCTGCTTCTGCTCGGCGTTGTAGCTGCGGAACAGTGCGCCCGGCTGGCTGAAGTAGTCGTTGTCGTCTTCGCGGAAGTTCCAGAAGTCGGCATCGCCACGGATCTTCAGCGCCGGCTCGCGGTACTGCGGTTGTTCCTGCCACTGGCCATAGCTGTTGGGTTCGTAGTGCGGCAGTCCGCCGTAGTTGCCGTCCACGCGCATGGCGCCATCGCGGTGGTTGCTGAAGACCGGGCAGCGGGCGGCGTTGACCGGGATCTGGTGGTGGTTCACGCCGAGGCGGTAGCGCTGTGCGTCGGTGTAAGCGAACAGACGTGCCTGCAACATCTTGTCCGGCGACGGGCCGATGCCCGGTACCAGGTTGCTCGGTGCGAATGCCGACTGCTCCACGTCCATGTACCAGTTGTCGGGGTTGCGGTTGAGCTCGAACTCACCGACTTCGATCAACGGGTAATCGCTCTTCGGCCAGACCTTGGTCAGGTCGAACGGATGGATGCGGTAGGTCTCTGCCTCCAGCTCCGGCATCACCTGCACGAACAGCTTCCACTTCGGGAACTCGCCGCGCTCGATTGCCTGGAACAGGTCACGGCCGTGGCTTTCGCGGTCCTTGCCGACCAGCACTTCGGCCTGCGCATCGGTCAGCGCCTGCACACCCTGCTGGGTGACGAAGTGGAACTTCACCCAGAAGCGCTCGCCGCCTTCATTGGTGAAGCTGTAGGTGTGCGAACCGAAACCGTTCATGTGGCGGAAGCTGCGCGGGATGCCGCGATCGCTCATCACCACGGTCACCTGCATCAGCGCTTCCGGCAGCAGGGTCCAGAAGTCCCAGTTGTTGCGGGCGCTGCGCAGATTGGTGTGCGGGTCGCGCTTGACCGCCTTGTTGAGGTCGCCGAACTTGCGCGGGTCACGCAGGAAGAACACCGGCGTGTTGTTGCCTACCAGGTCCCAGTTGCCTTCCTCTGTGTAGAACTTCAGCGCGAAGCCACGGATGTCGCGCTCGGCATCGGCCGCGCCACGCTCACCGGCCACGGTGGTGAAGCGGGCGAACATCTCGGTCTGCTTGCCTACGGCCGAGAAGAGCTTGGCGCGGGTGTACTTGCTGATGTCATGGGTGACGGTGAAGGTGCCGAATGCGCCCGAGCCCTTGGCATGCATGCGACGTTCGGGAATGATTTCGCGGTTGAGGTTGGCCAGCTTCTCCAGCAGCCACACGTCTTCCATCAGCAGCGGGCCACGCGGGCCGGCGGTCTTGCTGTTCTGGTTGTCCACCACCGGTGCACCAAAGGCGGTGGTCATGGGTGTTACCGGCGCGTCGCCATGCTTCTGTGCAGGCGTGGTGCTGGTATCGCGCTGCGACTGCGCGGCCTGCTCGGGGGAGGGGGCCGTGTGGTACGGACAGGTGGGCTTGGTGTCATTGCTCATGGCTGGCTCCTGCTGGCGTTGGGGTTTTGCTTTCACCGACTGTAACCATGGAAGCGTTAAATGAGTAATCAAATGAAACGTTCGCTTTGATAGGGCTTATCTATTGCTCAGCTTGCCGACATAAATGCGCTCTGTTGAAGCCCCGGGAGCAATCCACCGGCTGCCAGCCGTTATGCTGGCCAGCTGACTGTCCCGGATCCACCCATGAGCCAACGCGCCGCCCGATTGCTGCACCTGCTGGATGAATTGCGGCGGCGCCGCACGCCGGTGCGCGGCGCCGAGCTGGCGCAGCGGCTGGAGGTGAGCCTGCGCACCGTGTATCGCGATATCGATGCGTTGCGCGGGCAGGGCGCCGATATCGCGGGTGATCCTGGTGTCGGCTATCAGCTAAGGCCGGGCTTCCTGTTGCCGCCGATGATGTTTTCCGCCGAAGAACTTGAAGCGGTGTTGTTGGGCGCGCGTTGGGTGGCGTCGCACGGCGACCCTGAACTGGCGGCTGCCGCCGACACGGCCTTGCAGCGTGTCATTGGCGTGTTGCCGGAGACGCTGCGGCTGCAGGTGGAAACCAGCGGTCTGTTCGCGCCGCACTGGCACGCGGTGCCACCGGAGCCGTGGCTGCCGGCTCTGCGCCGTGCCATCCGCGACGGCAACGCCGTGCGCATCCAGTATCGCGATGTCGAGGGCAGGGTCAGTGAGCGCATGATCTGGCCGTTCGCGATGGCCTTCATGGCCGATGTACGGATGCTGGCGGCGTGGTGCGAGATGCGCGGTGATTTCCGTCACTTCCGCGCTGATCGATTGTTGGCATTGGAGGACACAGCGCAACGCTATCCGGCGCAGCGCCATCAGTTGCTGAAGCGCTGGCGTGCGCAATGCATGATGGACAACTGATGCATCACTGCTGACAGCGGTTGTCAGCAGCCCCTGCGCACACTGACGGTTCCCAACAAACGCAGGTGCCTGACATGACCGACACGCTCGCCTTCTACACCCATCCGCATTCGCGCGGCCGCATCACCCGCTGGATGTTGGAGGAGACCGGCCTGCGTTACGATGCTGTCATGCTCGAATACGGCACCAGCATGAAGTCCGCGCAGTACCTGGCGATCAATCCGATGGGCAAGGTACCGGCCTTGCTGCAGGGCAAGACGGTGATCACCGAGAATGCCGCGATCTGCCTGCACCTGGCCGATCTGGCGCCGGCCAAGGCGTTGTTGCCGCCAGTTGGAACTGCCGAGCGCGGCGAGTGCTACCGCTGGGTGCTGTTTGCGGCCGGGCCACTGGAGGCCTTCGTTACCGATCTACGTCATGGCACGTTGGCGCCGCCGATGGAGGCAGGCTACGGCAGCGCTGAGGATTTGATTCGCACACTGGAAACGGCAGTAGCCGGCAAGCGCTATCTGGTGGGTGACAGCTTCACCGTCGCCGATCTGTACATGGCCTCGTTCCTGAGCTACTTCGTCAGCATGGGCCAGCTTGAGGCCAAGCCGGTGTTCACGGATTACTACACCGTCCATCTGCAGCGGCCGGCGTCGGTGCGTGCGGGACAGCTGGACGATGCGCTGGTGGCGCATGTGGGAGCGGCGTAAGCCGCGAGGCAGGGATTGCTCGAAAGGCGGAAAGAACCAACCCCTCCCCAACTCTCCCCTTGGCCTTCGGCCAAAGGGAGGGAGTGGCAGTTGTAGTGCCGAGCCATGCTCGGCATGAAGCCTCACCTGTAGTGCCGAGCCATGCTCGGCAAGGGACTTTCCCGGCACCGCTCAATGC
>NZ_JBXFWM010000072.1:0-23870 GCF_056856655.1 Stenotrophomonas sp. STEN033 | reverse complement strand
GAGCCATGCTCGGCAGGGGCGTTACCGGCAAGGCCTCTGCCGAGCATGGCTCGGCACTACAGGTGGAACGTCTGGCTGCGGCATTCCTGGTGAAGCCCCTGCCGAGCATGGCTCGGCACTACCGGTTAAGTGCTAGGCCGCGCTTACCGGCAGCCATTGCTGCAGCAGCTCGCGCACATCGTGCAGCGAGGCGGTGATGTGATGACCGTAGCCGCGCACCTCTTCGTCCGGCTCCAACAGGTCCGGAATCTGGATCGTGGTCATGCCGGCGGCCAAAGCGGCACGTACACCGGTGGGTGAATCTTCCAATGCCAGGCAATGCGCGGGAGCGATGCCCAGGCCGTGTGCGGCGTGCAGGTAGATGTCCGGGGCCGGCTTGGAATGGGCCACATCGCTGCTTGTGGCAACGAACTGGAAATACTGCAGCAGCCCGGCCGCCTCCAGCTTGCGCTGGGCCAACGGTGAACGGGTTGCGGTAGCTACCGCACGTGGCATCTCGTGCTCACGCAGCAGGTCCAGCAACTCGATGATGCCCGGCCGCAGCGGCACCCCGGCATCAACGATGCCGGCATAGCGTGCATAGGAAGCGGCCAGCAATGCATCGGTACGTTCGAAGCCCAGCACGTCGGCCAGTTTCTGTCGGGTGGTCGCATCGGACGAGCCGATCAGGGACAGCAACAGCGGGTGCGGCAATACATAGCCATGCTGCTGTGCGGTGTGTTCCAGACAGCCCATCAAGGCGCGTTCGCTGTCCAGCATCAGGCCGTCCATGTCGAACACCACCGCCTGCGGGCGGAAACGCAATTCCATCACGCCTTTTCTCCAAACAACACGGCCAGGTCGGCGGCGTCCAGCTGACGCCATTGGCCTTCAGGCAGATCGCCCAGACCCAGGCCGCCGATACGCGAACGGTGCAGTGCCTGCACGTGGTTGCCCACCGCCGCGAACATGCGCCGCACCTGGTGATAACGTCCTTCGTGCAAGGTCAGACGTGCAGCGCGCGGGCCCAGCACTTCCAGCTCAGCCGGCAGCAAGGGCTTGTCATCCGACTCCAGCAGCAGCGTGCCGCTGGCGAAACGTGCACCTTCGCTGCCGTCCAGATCCTGCGCCAGCTGCGCTTCGTAGACCTTGTCCAGCTTCGACTTGGGCGAGACGATGCGGTGCAGCAGCTGGCCGTCATCGGTCATCAGCAGCAGCCCCGAGGTGTCGCGGTCCAGCCGGCCCACGCTGGACAGCACCGGATCACGGTCGCGGAAGCGATCGGGCAGCAGGTCATAGATCAACCTGCCCTGGTCCTTGGTCGAACAGGTGTAGCCAGCCGGCTTGTGCAGCATCAGGGTCAAGCCAGGTGGCGGGTCCAGCACTTCGTCATCGATGCGGATGGTGTCGTGTTCGACCTTGTCGTCGGCATACAGCACCTCACCCTGCGCATCGGTGATGCGACCTTCGCGGAACATCTGCTGGACCTGCTTGCGACTGCCGTAACCAAGGTTGGCGATGTGCTTGACCAGCTTCATGCGCGGCCCCGGGTGCCGACGATGACCTTGAAGCCATCACGCTCGGCAGCAACCCGCACTTCACCGAAGCTCTCGGTCAGAATCTGCTCGTAGGGCAGATGGCGGTTGGCAACCATGAACAACTGCCCGCCCGGACGCAGCGACTGCGCGGCCACGGCGATGAAGCGGCGGCCGATGTCAGGCCGGTCTTCGCGCGCCGGGGTGTGGAACGGCGGATTGGAGACGACGAAGTCGTAACGGCCATCAATACCGGCTGTGACGTCCTGCCAACGGAAATCCAGCTTCACCCGCTCGCCGGCCTCGGCCAGGTTGTGGCGAGCCAGGGCCAGCGCACGCGCCTCGGCTTCGTACAGATCCAGCGCAGTGACCTTGGGGCAGCGTGCCAGCACTTCGGCCGACAGATAGCCCCAGCCGGCGCCCAGGTCGGCGCCACGGCCGGCCAGATCCGCGGGCAGCTGCTCGACCAGCAGGGCCGAAGCCGGATCGATACGGTCCCAGGCAAACACGCCCGGGCGGCTCAGGAAGCGGCCGTCGACGATCTTGCGCGGTGCATCCAGTGCCGCCCAGCGCTGGTACAGCGCCGCGTCGTGCTGGCCTTCGGCCGGCAGCGACCAGTAGGCGCGGCAGTGGTTCTTGGTCAGCGTGCCGCCCAGCCCCGCCAACTGCTGCAGGTCGCTTTCACCGGAGCGGGCGCCCTCGTTATTGGACTGGCAAGCGAGGATGATGCCGCCCGGGGCCAGCTTGCCCAGCGCCTGCGCGAACAGCGCGCGGGCTTCGTCGCGCTGCCGCGGTGGCAGCACCAGCACCAGCGCGTAACGCTCGTCGGACTGCTCCAGTGCCTGCTCGTCGCGCACTTCCCAGCCGCTACGCTGCAGCGCCTCGGCAAACGGGCGGAAGCTCTGTGCGCAGACCAGCTGGTTACTGTCTGCATGCTCGCGCAGCGGCCAACCATCGCGCGCGCGCAGGAACAGCACCGGTCCCTGTGGCCAGCGCAGGCCAGCCTTGGAGAACGGGAGGAACAGGGTTTCCAACGGAGCGTCGTGCGGAGCAGGCATGCCGGTCATTCGTCTAGCAGGGCCCGCCATTCTACCGGGCCGGCCCCGATCACCGGCCCCGCGCAGCTGAATGGGCTCTGGCGAGACGCCGCCTCAAGGTTCGGCGGGCGGCAGGTGCAGTACCTGCAATACGCTGTCCAGCCACACCACATGCTGCTGGCAGGCCCGTAGCAGGTCTTCCAGACGCACCGTCGCATTCACCCCTGGCTCCTCGTTATGGTCGGCGAAGTGCTGCAACGCCGGCTGCGCGGTGACCGTGCCAGCCACGCGGCTGCCATCCTTGAGGACCAACATGACCCGGGCCTGCTCCGGCAACTCGCCGAGCAAGGCCTCCAGCGATGCGATCAGCATCGGGTCGGAGTAAACATGGGGCGCGTACAGGGGCATGGCAGCGTCCATGAGTGAACACCGTCACAGTACCGTTTTTCCGCGTGAAATCCGTGCAAAGATTTTGAGGAAGCGGCATGAGCCGCGAAGCAGGTGCATCCGCAGATGGGGCAGATGCCAGCAGCGTCAGCACCCTGAGCTTCGCGGCTCACGCCGCTCCCACATCTTCTGCCCCATCCACAGAGCATTTGAGTCACCCGCAATCCGCTGCACGTCCCCTGGCATCGGATCTTTCACCTTCAGTTGAGAGAAGAACCAACTATTTCAGCGCGGCAAACGCGCATCGCGGATCGCCGCAATCAGTTGAGCCACGCTGTACGGCTTGGCCAGATGCCCCTGGAAACCCGAGGAAAACGCACGACGCCGGTCATCGGCCCGCGCCAGTGCGGTCACCGCCACCGCCGGCAGTTCTTCGCCACTGACCCCCAGGGTCTGGCGCAGGGTGTGGATCAGCCCATAACCGTCCATGCCCGGCATGCCGATATCGCTGATCAGCACATCAAACGCGGTATGCCCGCGCAGGTCCAGCAGTTCCAACGCCTCGGCGGCAGTACCGGCGGTGACCACCGACGCACCCTGCTCTTCCAGCAGGCGGCGGATGTAGCCGAGCATGTCGAGCTGGTCTTCGACCGCCAGCACGCGCAGGCCCTGCAGGGCATTGGGCACCACCACCTGCTCGCCGATGCGGCCGCGCTGGACGCGCCGGCGCGGGTGGCGCGCCGCCTTCTGCGCCTGGAACTCCGGCAGGCACACGCGGAACGTGGAACCCAGCCCCGGCCCGGCGCTGGCCGCAGAGACGGTACCGCCATGCAACTCCGTCAGCTGCTGGACGATGGCCAGGCCCAGCCCCAGGCCACCGTGACGGCGGGTGGTGGTGCTGTCGGCCTGGCTGAAACGACTGAAAAGATGCTCCAGGAACTCCGCCGCGATGCCGTCGCCGTCGTCCTTGATCTGTACCACCAGGTGCCCGGCTTCGTGCAGCAGGCTGATCTCGATGCGCCCTTCCACCGGCGTGAACTTGATTGCGTTGGACAGCAGGTTGCCGAGGATCTGCTGCAGACGAGTGGCGTCGCCCAGTACCGGCTGCGGCAGCTCGGGCAGGTCCAGCACCACGGTCTGCGCCTTGCCCTCGGCCACCAGCTCCTGCGCGCGTACCGCCTCGCGCAGCTGCTCGCACAGATCCAGGACCTCCACCTCCAGCTGCACCTTGCCCAGCAACATGCTGCTCAGGTCGAGCATGTCCGACATCAGGTTCTTCTGCGTCATCGCACTGCTGGCGATCACTTCCATGCCGCGACGCATCGGGTGATCGTCCTCCATGCGCTGCAGCAACAACTCGCTCCAGCCCAGCACCGTGGTCAATGGCGTGCGCAGCTCATGCGACAAGGTGGCGAGGAACTCATCCTTCATCCGCGCCATGCCTTCGGCCGCGTTGCGCGCTACGCGCTCGGCGGTGAGCAGGTCTTCACGTGCCATCTCGATCTCGCGGCGCTCGGTGATATCCGGGCTGTTGCCAGCCAGGCCGATGAAGCGGCCATCGGCCGAGAAACGCGGCACGGCGTTCATTTCCAACCAGCGCCACTGCCCATCGTGGCGGCGCACACGAGTGTTGGTGTGCAGCTCGGTACGGCCGTTCAAGGCCGCCTGCAGCTCGTACTCGAATGACGCCCGCTCATCCGGGTGCAGGAAGCGCTGCCAGGGATCAGGGCCCAGATCCTGATCGGCCGGCAAGCCGAAGAAGGTGAAGAACGCGGTATTGACGAAGCGCAGCTGGCCCAGGTCATCCACCACCCAGACCGGCATCGGCAGGCCGTCCGCCAAGGCGCTGAAACGGGCCTCGCTTTCCGCCAGCTCGGTTTCAATGCGTTTGCGTGCGGAGATATCGAACAGAAACACCGCCACCTGGTGTTTTTCCGGCGCGCCGATGCGGACCGCCTCCACCGAATACCAGCGCGACGGCTCCGACACCTGGCGCTCGAACTGGCTGATCCCACCCTCGCTGACGACCCGCCCAAAGGCCTGGAACCAATCGGCCTCCATCGCCGGCACCACCTCGCTCGCGCGCCGACCGGTGACATTGCTCAGACCGGTCACCTTCTGGAAACCGGCATTGACCTTGCGGTAGATGAAATCCACCGCGGCGCCGTCCTCGAACACCAGCTCGATCACACAGAAACCGCTGGCCACCGCATTGAATACTTCCCGATAAAGACTGGAGCTTTCCAGATCCTCTTCATCCAGGGACAGCAACGACAGGTGGGAGTCCGGGCGGGGAGCGGGCATGGGCTGATGGCGGGGGCGCGGCAAAGAGGGGGTGGGACATGGTGGCCAGTCTGGGCGAGCAAGCATCCACACCCTGTGATGATGAACCATCGCGCAATCTGCTGTTGCGAACTGGCACCGGATTCATTGCAGCGTAGGGGTGTCAGTTGCACACTTCCACCATCAAAGTCCTCAGGAGTACGTCATGAAAACCCTGACAGTTACCGGACTTGCGCTGGCCTGCCTGCTGGCTGTTGGCGGTGCCGATGCCAAACCCCGCACTGTGTCCGATCCGCAGGCACCGCATGCCCTGAACGTCGAAGGCCCGGTGCAGGTGCAATGGACCGATCCAAGCCAGTTCACCGAGCTGCGCTACAGCCGCAACCGCTGGGATGCGCAGCGCGGCAACTGGGTGGAGGACCTGGCCGAACACCTGCGCAAGCAGGCCAGCAAGCAGCTGCAGCCCGGACAGAAGCTGGACGTGACCATTACCGACATCAAGCGCGCCGGCGACTACGAGCCGTGGCACGGCCCGCGCCTGGATGATGTGCGCATCATGCGCGACATCTATCCGCCGCGGATCGAACTGCAGTTCACCCTGACCGACGCCAATGGCCAGGTCATCGACCAGGGCGAGCGCAAGTTGTCCGACACCGGCTACCTGCTCAACAGCAGCCTGCCCAGCAACACCGATCCGCTGCGTTATGAGAAGCGCATGCTCAATGACTGGCTGCGCCGCGAGCTGCAGAGCGATCGCAGTACTGCCGGGCTGTGACCCGGGATTGATGGAAACAGAAAGGGCCGCAATGCGGCCCTTTTTTTACCTGTAGTGCCGAGCCATGCTCGGCAGAGGCTTTGCCGGCGCATCTGTTTCACCGGTAGTGCCGAGCCATGCTCGGCAGAGGCTCTACCGGCACCCCATCAGCAAAGAGCCAACCCCTCCCCAGCCCTCCCCTCCGCCTACGGCGCAAGGGAGGAAGTAAAGGCCTCACGCCGACAAATACACCCGCGGCGTGCGCTTGAGGCTGCACGGCAGGCGATACGCACTGGTATTGCAGCGCGGTGCCAGCTCCGAGATGGTCGGCGCATTGCCCCACAACTGCACGATGCTGCCACGCGCGGCCTGCGGGTGATCGGTCAGGTCCACGGTCAGCATGTCCATCGACACGCGGCCGATCAGCTGCCCGGGCACGCCGTCGATCAGCACCGGCGTGCCATTGGGGGCGAACTGCGGGTAGCCATCGGCATAGCCCATCGCCACCACGCCCACCCGGGTCGGCTTTTCCGCCACAAAACGTGCGCCATAACCCAGCGGCTCGCCGACAGCCAGTTCGCGTACCGCGATCACCCGCGACTGCAGGGTCATCACCGGCCGCAGCTGACCCGCATGCGGGCTGGGCTGCGGATAGAGCGGATCGGCGCCGTACAGCATCAGGCCCGGGCGTACCCAGTCACTGCGCACGTCCGGCCAGCCCAACAGTGCCGGCGAATTGCATAGGCTGGTTTCACCTGCCAAACCTTCCGTCGCACGCACGAAAACATCGAGCTGTTCGCGGGTGCGGTTGCTGTCCAGCTCATCGGCGCGCGCCAGATGGGTCATCAGCACCAGCGGACCCACCTGCGGCAGCGCGCTCAGGCGCGCATGCGCATCACGGAACTCTTCCGGCGACAGGCCCAGGCGGTGCATGCCGCTGTCCAGCTTCAGCCAGATACGCAGCGTGGCATCGGTC
Organism: Stenotrophomonas sp. STEN033; assembly: GCF_056856655.1. NCBI lineage: Bacteria > Pseudomonadati > Pseudomonadota > Gammaproteobacteria > Lysobacterales > Lysobacteraceae > Stenotrophomonas > Stenotrophomonas sp. STEN033. The sequence goes on along the minus strand of NZ_JBXFWM010000072.1, from coordinate 16,919 downwards.
TTGAACGCCTCCACCGCCTCCAGCTGCCAGGACGTGGCCACTACCACCCAGAAATCATGCTCGACGATCAACGGCAGTTCGGCCGCGTCGAAGAAGCCTTCCATCAGCAGGATCGGGCCGCGGATGCCAGCCTGGCGCAGTTCCAAGGCTTCTTCGATGCAGGCCACGCCAAAGCCATCGGCCTCGTCCTGCAGCGCGCGCGCGCATTGCACCGCGCCATGACCGTAGGCATCGGCCTTGATGATCGCCAGCGCCTTGCCGCCACCGAGCTGGCGGGCCAGGCGGTAGTTGTGGCGCAGCGCCTCCAGGTCGATCAGTGCCTGTGCCGGGCGCATCAGTGCTGCCCCTTGCCATAGCGGAAGATATCCAGGCCTTCGGTGCTGATCTGCGGCTGCTTGCCGCTCATCAGGTCGGCCAGGTAACGACCCGAGCCCGCCGCCATGGTCCAGCCCAGGGTGCCGTGGCCGGTATTGAGGAACAGGTTGCGATACGGTGTTGCGCCGATCACCGGGGTGCCGTCCGGGGTGGCCGGGCGCAGGCCGGTCCAGAAGCTGGCCTGCGACAGGTCGCCGCCATCCGGATACAGGTCCTTGACCACCTTCTCCAGCGTGGCGCGACGACGCGGCTCCAGCGACAGGTCGAAGCCGGCTACTTCGGCCATGCCGCCAACGCGGATGCGGTCCTCGAAGCGGGTGATGGCGATCTTGTAGCTCTCGTCGAGGATGGTCGAGTTCGGCGCCATCGCCGCATTGGTGATCGGCAGGGTCAGCGAATAGCCCTTCAGCGGATACACCGGCAGCTGCATGCCCAGCGGTGCCAGCAGCTGCGGCGAATAGCTGCCCAGTGCGACCACGTAGTGATCGGCGGTTTCCAGCTTGCCGTTGATGCGCACGCCGGTGATGCGGTCGCCGTCACGCTGGATCGAGGCAATGTCCTGGTCGAAACGGAACTCGACGCCGGCGGCTTCGGCCAGTGCGGCCAGCTTGGTGGTGAACAGCTGGCAATCGCCGGTCTGGTCTTCGGGCAGGCGCAGTGCGCCGACCAGCATCTCGGTCTTGCCGGCCAGCGCCGGCTCCACCCGCGCAATGCCCTGGCGGTCCAGCACTTCGTAGGGCACGCCGTATTCGCGCAGCACCTCGATATCCTGGGCGGCGGCATCCAACTGCTGCTGGGTGCGGAACAGCTGGGTGGTGCCCAGCTGACGGCCTTCGTAGTCGATGCCGGTGACCGCACGCAGCTCGTTGATGCAATCGCGGCTGTAGTCGGACACCCGCACCATGCGCGCCTTGTTGACCGCATAGCGGGCCGAGGTGCAGTTGCGCAGCATCTGCCACAGCCAGCGGTACTGGGCCATGTCGGCGGTGGGGCGGATCGCCAGCGGCGCGTGTTCCTCGAACAGCCACTTGATCGCCTTGAACGGCACGCCCGGTGCCGCCCACGGCGAGGTATAGCCGAAGGACAGCTGGCCGGCATTGGCAAAGCTGGTTTCCAGCGCCGGGGCCGGCTGCCGATCCACCACGGTGACCTCAAAGCCGGCCTGCCGCAGATACCAGGCACTGGTCGTGCCGATCACACCGCTGCCAAGCACCAGAACGCGCATTTTCTTTCTCCGGACCACATCATTCCCTGCACACGGGACGGCAGGGGCTAGGAACGGCGCAGTATATTCAGGGTCAGCCAGTTGTTTTCTCTGTATTAGCTTGCCGAATCAGGTTAATTTCCCGTTTCGTTCATCAAAAGCAGAGCCACCATGGCCACCCGCAGCCGCGAACTGGACAAGATCGACCGCAAGATCCTGCGCATCCTGCAGCAGGAGGGGCGCATCTCCTTCACCGAGCTGGGCGAGCGCGTCGGCCTGTCGACCACTCCCTGCACCGAGCGGGTGCGCCGGCTGGAGCGCGAAGGCGTGATCACCGGTTACTACGCGCGGCTGGACCCGTCCTCAGTGAAGGCCAGCCTGCTGGTGTTCGTGGAGATAAGCCTGGCCTACAAGTCCGGCGACATCTTCGAGGAATTCCGCCGCGCCGCGCTGAAGCTGCCCAATGTGCTGGAGTGCCACCTGATGTCCGGGGATTTCGACTACCTGCTCAAGGCGCGCATCAATGAAATGGCCTCCTACCGCAAGCTGTTGGGCAGCACCCTGCTGACCTTGCCGCACGTACGTGAATCCAAGAGCTACATCGTGATGGAAGAAGTCAAAGAGACCCTGTGCCTGCCAATCGCCGAGTAGTGCTGAGCCATGCTCGGCAATGGGGCTTTACCGGTAGAACCCCTGCCGAGCATGGCTCGGCACTACAGGGTGGGCTCTATCGGTGAAGCCTCTGCCGAGCATGGCTCGGCACTACAGGGTCATCGCGTGCCTACCGGCGGGGGCACCACTTTCTGGCCGATGCCGCTGGGCACGGTGTCGTAATAGCGGTTGGTACGCGTGTCCAGCACCCGGCCCGGGCTGGTCTGGCGCATATGCGGCGCCAACTGGCCCTTGCTGTCGTAGATCGGCCGCGCCGGCGGCGGCGGCACAACCAGCTTCGGCTTCGGAACCGGCTTGGGTTTGTTGGGCGGACGCGACGGTTCCGGACGCGCCGGATCCTGCGGCGTTTCGCGCGGCGCGCTGGCGGGCGGCGAAGGCGCCTGCAAGGTCACCGGCCGCGTTGCCGTCGGCGCGGGCGGTTGTGCGAGCTGGGCCTGTGCGAACGCCGGCAATGCCGCCAGCACAACCAGCGCCAGATATCCCTTCAGCTTCATCAGCGTCTCCTTTGCGTCCACTCGCCGAGCATGCACCTGCCCGGCTTGCGCCGCCATGAATGCGACCTTGGACTGGCCGCGGCCCGCCCCCACCATCAATACCTGTCCCACGGATGCCACGCCATGACCGCTTTCGACCTGACTCCCCCCAGCACCGCCCAGCGCCAGGCGCTGATCGCTGGCCTCAGCAGCGAGGAACAGCGCGTGCTGCTGCATCACGGCACCGAGGCGCCGTTCTGTGGCGTGTTCCTCGATAACAAGCGCGAGGGCGTGTACTGCTGCCGGCTGTGTGCACTGCCGCTGTTCCGCTCCAGCACCAAATTCGATTCCGGCACCGGCTGGCCCAGCTTCTTCGCGCCGTTCGAACCGGCACATGTACGCGAGATCCGCGACACCAGCCACAACATGATCCGCACCGAGATCGTCTGCGCACGGTGTGGCAGCCACCTCGGCCACGTGTTCCCGGACGGCCCGCCGCCGACCTTCGAACGCCACTGCCTGAACTCGGTGTCGCTGGCCTTTGTCGACAATGGCCAGCCCTACCCTGACCCGCTGCAGCGCGGCGGCGCCGAATCCCAGCCCGCAGCCTGAGCAAGCGCACCACCTGTAGTGCCGAGCCATGCTCGGCAGAAGCATCGCCAGTAGAGCCTCAGCCGAGCATGGCTCGGCTCTACAGAGCAGCATTACCGGTAAAGCCTCAGCCGAGCATGGCTCGGCACTACAGGAGCCGCCCGGCGCTACAGATTCTTCGCTGACGGCCGACAACGGGATATCCCCATCCCTTGTCTGTCACCATGCTTATCATCGTCGGCCTGCTCGTTGTCATATTTGCTGTCCTGGGCGGCTACGTCGGTGCGCATGGCCGCCTGGCCGCGCTGTGGCAGCCCTACGAACTGGTCATCATCGGTGGCGCGGCGCTGGGCGCATTCCTGATCGCCACGCCACTCAAGACCGTCAAGCAGACCTTGCGGGCCACCGTCAGCGTGTTCAAGGGCCCGCAGTACAAGCGCCAGGACTACCTGGACGTGCTCAGCCTGCTCTATGAACTGCTCAACAAGGCCCGCCGCGAAGGCTTCATGGCGCTGGAAGACCACGTCGAGAACCCGCAGGACAGCGCGGTGTTCGCCAACTACCCCAAGGTCCTGGCCGACCACCACCTGCTCGATTTCATCACCGACTGCCTGCGGTTGATGATCGGCTCCAACATCGAGCCGCACGAGCTGGAACCGTTGCTGGAACTGGAGCTGGAAAAGCACCACCACGAAGCGCTGGAACCTGCGCACGTGCTGAACAAGGTAGCCGACGGTCTGCCGGGCTTCGGCATCGTCGCCGCGGTGCTGGGCATCGTCATCACCATGGGCGCGATCGGCGGCGACATCAAGGAAGTCGGTGCACACGTGGCCGGGGCGCTGGTCGGCACCTTCCTCGGCATCCTGCTCGGCTATGGCTTCATCGGCCCGCTGGCAGCAGCGGTGGAAGCCCGTGCCGAGCAGGACGCACGCATCTACGAATCAGTGAAAACCGCGCTGCTGGCCTGCCTGCGTGGCTACAACCCGAAGATCGCGCTGGAGTTCGCCCGCAAGACCGTGCCTTCGGCACTGCGTCCGGGTTTCAGCGAGTTCGAGCAGCACCTGAAGTCGGTCAAGTAAGGCGCGTGCCATGACCGAGACCAAACCCACGGTGATCGTGCGCCGGGTGAAGAAAGTCCAGGGCGGCGGCCATCACGGCGGTTCCTGGAAGGTGGCTTATGCCGACTTCGTCACCGCGATGATGGCTTTCTTCCTGGTGCTATGGCTGATGGCGGCCACCACCAAGCCCGAGCGCGCTGCAATCTCCGAATACTTCCGCAACCCCAGCCCCTTGAGTGGTACCAGCAGCACCCCTGCCCCGGGCATGGCCGGCCCTGGCGGCGCCAGCACCTCGATGATCAAACTGGGCGGCGCCACCGATGTGTCGCGCGGCAACAGCAATGATCCCTTCCAGAACCAGCAGGAAGCCGTGCCCACGCCGGTGCAGGAACGCGAACGCGACAGGCAACGCCTGGAGGCGCTGAAGCAGGAGCTGCAGGAGGCGATCAGCAAGAGCCAGGCGCTGGAGCCGTTCAAGGACCAGTTGCTGTTGGACATCACCCCCGAAGGCCTGCGCATCCAGATCGTGGACAAGCAGAACCGGCCGATGTTCGACCTCGGCAGCGCGCGCCTGATGCCGTATACCAAGACGATCCTGTTGGAGCTGTCGCACTTCATCAACCAGGTGCCCAACCACATCAGCATCACCGGTCACACCGACACCACCGCCTATTCCACCCAGCTTGGCTACGGCAACTGGGAGTTGAGTGCCGACCGCGCCAATGCCGCGCGGCGCACCCTGCTGGAAGGCGGCATGGAGGAAGCCAAGGTGGCGCGCGTGGTCGGCCTTGCCTCGTCGGTGCTGTTTGACAAGGCCAACCCACAGAATCCGATCAACCGCCGCATCAGCATCGTGGTGATGACCAAGGAAGCCGAAGCGGCCGCGTTGAACGAGACCGGTACGTTGCCGCTGCCTGTCCCCGCTGCGGCGGCGGATGGGACGCCGTCAGTCGCGGACTGAGCCTGCACCAGCGGCACTGCCCGCCCGGATGTAGTGCCGAGCCATGCTCGGCAGGGGCTTTCCCAACCAACAGCACCCCTCCCCAACCCTCCCCTCCGCCTTCGGCGCAAGGGAGGGGGCAACAGCGTAGTGCCGAGCCATGCTCGGCAGGGGCATTCCCAGCCAACAGCACCCCTCCCCAACCCTCCCCTCCGCCTTCGGCGCAAGGGAGGGGGCAACAGCGTAGTGCCGAGCCATGCTCGGCAGGGGCATTCCCAGCCAACAGCACCTCTCCCCAACCCTCCCCTTCGCTGCGCGAAAGGGAGGGAGCAAACGCCAAACCGGCTTGGCGCCTACAATAGGCATCGTTTTCAATCAGCCGAACCTCATGTCCAAGCTCTCCAAAGCCAAGCGCGACAAGCGCAAGAAGCAGGCCCCGCGCCGCCCGTTCACCCGCCTGAACGCCCAGCAGCCAGTGCAGAACCACGCCGTGCTGGTCAATGAAGAAGGCCAGGTCGTGGCTGCCATCGGCCTGCAGGGCAACGAATGGCTGCTGGCCATCGGTGGCCAGACCATGGGCAACGCCGACAACCCGGTGCCAATGCTGGCCATGCTCAAGCACCTGGCCAATGTGCAGGAGAAGGAAGGCCGCAAGGTCACCCTGGAGTACTCCGCAGCGCTGCAGCAGATGATCGATGACCTGGCTGCTGACGAAGGCAAGACCGCCGACGATTACCTGGCCGGCCTGGTCTCCGAGTTCGAAGGTATCGAAGGCGAGGAAGCCGTTGAGGCAGACGCCACGGACGAGACCATCGCGGTCGCCGAAGAAGTACCGGCTGACGACGACAAGTCCAAGGCCTGAGTCCAGGGCCGAACGTGACGGTCTATATCGACGATGCGGTACACCCCTGGCGCGGTGAGCGTTGGGCGCATCTGATGGCCGACACCTTGCCCGAGCTGCATGCGCTGGCGCAGCAGCTCGGGATTCCCCGCCGGGCCTTCCAGAACCGCCCCAGCGGCGTGCACTACGACGTGCCGGCGCCGCTGCGCGAGCAGGCGATTGTGCTAGGCGCGCAGGCGATATCGCGGCACACCGATCGCGAACAGATGCGCCGCGTGATCGCCAATGCGCGGGCGTTGTACCAGCCGGGGTAAAGACGGACCTGTAGTGCCGGGCCATGCTCGGCAGAGGCGTTACCGGTAGAGCCCCCTTGCCGAGCATGGTTCGGCACTACATGTTGGCTTGTCGGTACAGCCCCAGCCGAGCATGGCTCGGCTCTACCGTTGCTGCTGGCTCAGAACGGGTCGCTGCCCGGACGGACTTCAACACCGAGCAACGAGCACAACGCCAGCATCGCTTCATCATCGCGGCTCAGCGCCACCCAGCCGGCATAGGCGTCGCCACCGGTGTTCCAGTTCCACACCGTGTAGCCGTGCTCACGCAGGCGGTCGTGGGCGGTGGTCATCAACGTCGGCACGTCGAGGTCGTCGGTGAAGTCTTCGTCGTCGAAGTCACCGCCCCAGGCGATGTCCAGGTTCCAGCGCGCGGCCATTTCATCCAGCGCGGCGACGAAGGAATCAACGTCCTTCCAGTCCACATAGAAACCTGAACGCCAATCGATGGCGTCCTTCAGGTCCCACAACCATTGTTCATCGCTGGCATCGTCCTCGGCGCCCGCGCGCGCTTCCCGCCAGGCATCGAACTGCTGCAGCGCCGCGTCTTCATCACCGGGATTGATCAGCCACAGCAGGTTCCAGACCCGCGCCGGATGGTCGTCTTCGTCGAAGTCCGGTTGCAGCTCGTCAGAATCTTCGTAATCGGCGCTGTTGTCTGGCATGGGACGGTTTCCACTACATGATTGGCGCGCATTCTGCCGCCAGCGGCGTGCCAGCGAAAGCCTTGGCGCGCCACAGCGGTTATCCTTGCGCCCCGAAGAGGGCCACGGTGGCCTTCACTGAAGCACTGATATGAGCGATACCCCTCCCGATCATCTGGCGGTCAACCCGCAGAGCCCGTTCCACAATGCCGAAGCGCTGCAACGCGGCGTCGGCGTGCGTTTCAACGGCATCGAGCGCGATGACGTCGAGGAGTATTCGGTCGCTGAAGGCTGGATCCGCGTGCAGGCCGGCAAGGCCCGCGACCGCCGCGGCAACCCGATGACCTTGAAGATCAAGGGTACGGTCGAACCGTATTTTCTTGAGCTGAAGAACGTTTAAGAGCTTAAGAGCCTGCCCTCACCCCAACCCCTCTCCCGCAAGCGGGAGAGGGGCTAAAGCGGGATGGCTTGCGCTCTGAGAGCCCCTCTCCCGCTTGCGGGAGAGGGGTTGGGGTGAAGGGAAGCTTCTAGCTAAAGAACCCCAGAACCACCCTCAATCCCGCTGCCGCGTCTCCAGCAGATCCAGATTGCGGATCAGCTTGCGCGCGATCTCATCGGATACCTGCCCGCGCCGGGTCAGCCGGAACAACTCCTCGCGCTCGGCGTTCAAGCCAGCGCTACGCAGGCTGCGGTAGGCCTGCTCCATGCGCCGCACTTTTTCCGGGTCTTCATCCGGCCCCTGCCCCTTTTCCAGATTGCGCTGATAGAGCAGGCTTACCCGTGCCGCGGCATCGTTGAGCAACTGAACCGAACTGGTGGATTGGCCTTCGACAAGGGCCTGCCGCGCCTTCTCCACCGCCGCCAGGGCCGCCTTGGAGGACGCCCTGCGGGCCAGGTCTTCCTCGCGCCGGCTGTCGTCGTCCTTGGGCAGCTCCAGGCCCTTGAGCAGGCGTGGCAGCATCAGGCTGGCACCGACCAGCGACACCAGGATCACCGCTGCCGCCAGGAAGATCACCAGATCACGTGCCGGGAACGGCTCCCCCCCGGGGATCATCAGCGGCAGGGTCAACACACCGGCCAGGGTGATCGCGCCACGCACGCCGGCCACCGACATCGCCAACACCACCCGCCATGGCGTGCTGGTTTCCTTCTCGCCACGCATCCGCGCGCGCAACAGGTTCCAGCGCAGCGACAGCCATACCCAGGCCAACCGCAGCACCACCAGCACCGCATTGATCGCCAGCACATAGACCACCAGCCACCAGGCACTGTGGTGGCCGGTCACCGACATGGTCTCGATCGCACGCTCCACGATGCCCGGCAGCTGTTCGCCCAGCAGCACGAAGATGATGCCGTTGAAGCTGAACTGCACCATGTTCCACACCGCATTGCGCTGCACGCGCATGCTGCCGCTGATGCGGCCAGTCAGCTCCACGTAGCTCATGGTCACGCCGGCGGCTACTGCGGCGAGGATGCCCGATGCGTGCAGTTCTTCGGCCAACAGATAGGCGGCAAACGGAATCAGCAGGTTGACCAGCAGCGCGGCGCCGGGTTCTTCGCCGAAGCTGCGCCACAACCAGCGCTGGAAGGTGGACACGCCCCAGGTCACCGCCACGCCAATCGCCAGGCCCGCAAACGCCACCCACAGGAAGGTCAGCGAGGCCTCCGCCAGCGAGAACGAACCGGTCATCACCGCCGCCACCGCGAAGCGGAAGCAGACCAGGCCGGAGGCATCGTTCAACAACGACTCGCCTTCCAGGATGTGCATCAGCCGCTTGGGAATGGGCACGCGTGAGGCGATGGCGCCGACCGCGACCGGATCGGTCGGCGAGATGATCGCCGCCAACGCGAATGCCACCGCCAGCGGCATCGATGGAATCATCCAATGGATCAGCAGCCCGGCACCGAGCACGGTGAACACCACCAGCCCGAACGCCAACTCCAGGATCGCGCCCTTGTCGCGGAACAGGCCCTGTTTGGGAATACGCCAGCCATCGAGGAACAGCAGTGGCGGCAGGAACAGCAGAAAGAACATGTCCGGCTCAAGCGCATGGCCGCGATTGAAGACACCTGCGATCAAGGCACCCAAGCCGATCTGCACCAAGGGCAACGGCAATGAGAAGGGGAGGATTCTTACCAGATAGCCGCTGGCGACAACCGCCACCAGCATCGCCAGGACTACTTCAATCGTGTGCATGCCCGTTCCACGGATTCACTACCACGACAGCAGGCTGCCGACACTGGCAGTGGCGGATGAATACCGGGAAATTACCACAGCAACCCTGGCTTGCAGGTGCAGATTGCGCTGCTCATCCATCGTGATGACATGATCGACGGCAAGCAGCCCTGTGGCGGCTGCACGCCGAGGCCGGCCCCATCGATCCCGTCAGCGTGGGGCACTGTGGCCTGCACCCAACCCCAGCCTGGACCCAGCCAGCGCCCTCACTCCTCGCCGTCGAAACGATAGATATCCATCGCCAGGAAGCCCATGTCGATGCCGGCATCGATCCGCCGTGCACCAAGCCGCTCGCCGCCGGCGGCGCCCATCGCGAAGTACAACGGCAACAGGTGTTCGTCGGTGGGGTGTGCCTGCGCCGCAAACGGTGCCTGCTTGCGGTAATCCAACAGGGCTGGAAGGTCGTTGGCCCCCAGCTTCTGTTCCACCCACTGGATGAACGGGCGCACATAAGGCGCCTCCTTGCCATCCTGGTAATTGCGCCAGTCATGCAGGTTGTGGGTGATGCTGCCCGAGCCGATCAGCAGCACGCCCTGCTCCCGCAACGGTGCCAGCGCGCGGCCCATCGCAAGCTGGTGCTCGGGGCCAAGCGACGGCTGGATCGACACCTGCAACACGGGAATATCGGCCTGTGGGTACAGGTAGCGCAGCGGCACCCAGGCGCCATGATCGAGCCCGCGCTGCGGGTCGATGCCCGGCTGCAGGCCGGCATCGGCCAGCCGCTGGGCCACCTCCTGCGCCAGCGCGGGTGCGCCCGGTGCCGGGTACTGCAGCTGATACAAGGCTTCCGGGAAACCACCAAAATCGTGGATGGTTTCCGGCTGCGCCGCCGCAGACACCCGCGGCGCACGTCCCAGCCAATGTGCCGAAGCCATGACGATGGCGCGCGGCCGCTGCATCCCTGCAGCCAGTTCGGCCAGGCGCGGGCCCACCAGCCCCGGCTGCAGGGCGGTCATCGGTGAACCGTGCGAGATGTAGAGGGAAGGCAGCGCGCTGCGCATCATGGGCTCCCAGAGGTATTTGAGAGTGCACAGGTTATTGCGCGCCGAGTCGGCAACAAATAATCTCGGTAGCAACGTTTTATTGCGGAAACGGAAACAATGGACACCATCGATGCCATGCGGGTGTTTGTCGCCGTGGTCGAGCGCAATGGCTTCAGCGCCGCCGCCGATGCCCTGGACGTTTCCACCGCCGCCGTCACCCGCCAGGTTGCCGCGCTGGAAAAGCGCCTGTCCACACGCCTGCTCCACCGCACCACCCGCCGAGTCAGCCCGACCAGCGCCGGTGCCGCCTATTACCAGCGCTGCGTGCAGTTGCTGGCCGAATTCGACGCACTGGAAGCCTCGGTCAGCGCACAGGCGCTGCAGCCTTCAGGCCGCTTGCGGATCAACGCGCCGGTCAGCTACGGCATTGCCCGGCTGGGCGCGCTGCTGCCCGCCTACAGTGCCCGCTACCCGCAGGTGGAGCTGGACCTGCAGCTGTCGGACCGCCTGGTCGACATGGTCGAGGAAGGCTTTGACCTGGCCATCCGCATCATCCGCCAGCCGGCCCCCAACCTGATTGCCCGGCAGTTGGGCCTGGTCCGCATCCGCCTGTGCGCGGCGCCGTCCTACCTGGCCCAACGAGGGACGCCCAGCACCCCGCAGGATCTCAGCGGACATCAATGCCTGTCGTACACCTACTCCGCCGGCGGTGACACGCTGCAGTTGCAGGGGCCGGAGGGCGAGCTGAGCATCGCCTTGCAGCCGCATCTGCGCGCGAACAATGGTGAGGTGCTGCGCGAAGCGGCGATCGCCGGCATGGGCATCATCGCGCAACCGGATTTCATCGTTGACCAGGCGCTGGCCGCTGGCCTGCTGGTGCCGGTATTGCCGCAGTGGGAAGTGCCACCCATCGGTATCCATGCGGTCTACAGCAGCCGCAGCCACCTGGCGCCCAAGGTGCGCAGCTTCATCGACTATCTGGTCGAATGCCTGCAGCCTGATGCCGCCCGCTCAAATTGAGCGGCTGTCTTCCAGCATCACCAGCACCTGCTCCAGCGGCATCGGCCGGCCCAACAGATAGCCCTGCACCTGGTCGCAGCCATGTGCGGCCAGCCAGCGCCGCTGGCCTTCGGTCTCCACCCCCTCGGCGATCACCGACAGGCCCATGCTATGGCCCAGCGACAGCAGGGCGCGGCAGATGGCCGCATTGCGCGGATTGCTTTCGACGTCGCTGACAAAACCGCGATCGATCTTCAGCGAGTCCAGCGGCAGATGCTGCAGGTAGGACATGCTGGAGAAACCCGTGCCGAAATCATCCAGCGCCACCCCGACGCCATTGGCATGCAGATGCCCGAGGGTCTGCAGCGCCTGGGTGGGATTGCGCATCAGCACGCTTTCGGTGAGCTCCATCTGCAGTGCGCCACGGGCCAGGCCATGGTCCTGCATGGCACGGCTGAATTCGCCCACCAGATCGCTGTTGAACAACTGCACCGCCGAGACATTCACCGCGATCGGCAGGTGCTGCCAACCGGCAGCCGACAATTGCTTCTGCGCGCGCGCAGCGGCATGGATCACCCAGCGGCCGAGCGCGATGATCAGGCCGGTGTCCTCGCACAGCTGGATGAAGTCGGCAGGCGCGATGAAACTGCCGTCGGCCTGCGGCCAGCGCAGCAAGGCCTCCAGCGCCACCGGGCTGCCCTCGGCCGCATCGCGGATGGGCTGGAAGTGCAGCAGGAACTCGCCGCGGTCAATGGCCATGTGGATGCGCCCGGCCAACTGCAGGCGCTCGGTGTAGTGCGCGGCCATGCCTGCGTTGAAGTGCAGCAGGGCCACACCGCTCTCGCGCGCGGCGTGCGCGGCCTGGGCCGCCCGGCCCAGTACCTGTTCGGCCAGTTCGCCGTCCAGCGGGCAGCTGGCAACGCCGATGCGGGCTTCCAGCTGGTGGTAGGTGTCGCGGCCACGGATGGGCTCGGCCACCGCCGCCAGCAGGGCATTGAGCGCCATCTGCGGATCGCCCTCGCCCTCGATCGCCAGCACGAAGTCTTCGGCCGGCTGGTGTGCCAGCAGGCCGTAACGGGCAGCCAACCCACCCAACCGCACCGATACCGCGCGCAATGCCTCCTCACCGGCATCACGGCCCAGGGTATCGGTGATCATCTGCAGGCCACGCAACTGCACGTGCGCAATGGTGTAACCGCGACTCCCCGCATCCAGCCGCTCGGACAGCGCACGCACGGTCAGCAGGCCGGTGCCGGCATGGTGACTGGCGCGATAGGCCAGTTCGTTCTCATAACGCAGCCGCTGGCTGACATCTTCGGCCAGCACCAGGCAGGCGTTGCGGCCAGCGAATTCCAGTTTGGCGAAATGGCCCTGCACGTGGAAGGCACTGCCGTCCTTGCGCAGGTGGGTGCTGACCTGCAGCCCCAGCAGGTCGCCACTCAAGGCGCGGCCGGCAGTCTGACGGATCTCGTCCCACTCCGCTGCCGGGCGGATATCCAGGATCGACATCGCCAGGAATTCATCGCGGCTATAGCCGTACTGATCGATCGCGGCCTGGTTCACCTCCAGGAAACGCAGCGTGACCAGGTCGAAAATCCAGAACGGCGCAGGGTTACGGTCAAACACCAGCCGGAACTGGCGTTGTGCCTCCTGCGCGCGCGCCTCGGTATTGACCCGCTCGCTGATATCGACCACCGCGCCAGCCAGACGCTTGCTGTCGCCGCCGTCGTCCACCAGCTCACCGCGCGCGGACAACCAGCGCAACGATCCATCGCCGCTGCGCAGCCGGAACATCGCATTCAAGGCGCCCTTGCCGGCCAACGCCCGCTCCAGCATGTCCTTCAACCAGGCCCGGTCTTCCTCGTGCACGCGCGCAAGGAACCCGTCCAGCGAGGTGCTGCGCCCGGCCAGGGCCAGCATCTGCTGGGTCAGCGCCGACCAGTACACCACCGGCTTTTCGCCATGGATGGACCAGGTACCTACCTTGCCCACTTCATGCGCCAGCGCCAGCTCGGCATTGCCGGCCTGCAGCTCTTCGCTGAGCTGCTGCTGATGACGGGTGCTGCGATCAACCCGATAGAGCAGATAGGCGAAACCGGCCAGATACAGCAGATAGACGCCGATGGAGGCGTACAACAACAGGTACCAGCCCGCCATCACCTCGCGATAGGACAGCGAGGCAAACAGGCTCAAGGGGAAGTCCATCGGCACGCTGACCGCCGCGATGCGGCGCTCGCCATCATACGGGCTGACCACCACGCCCTGCCTCAGCACCACCGGCGACGGCGCCAGTATCCGCATTGGCCGTGCCAGCTTGTTGCCAACCAACCGCTCCGGATCACGGCTGTGGGCCAGCAACTGACCATAGCGGTTGCCGATGGAAGCGGTGCCGTCGCGCCCAAGATCCAGGCCGCTCACCACCTCCTGGAACGCGCCCAGCCGGACCCGCGTCAACAACCACTGGCCCGGCTGCACCTGCAGTGCCGCACGCAGCACCCAATGCTGGTCAGGCGTCTGCTCCAGCGCTCCCAGATAGAGGCCGCCATTGAGCAGGCGGTTTTCCGCAACCACCCAACTCTGCAAGGTGGGATCGCCCTCGCCCGAGGACAGCGGCACGCCGCGATCATCCACCAGGGTGATGGACGCCAGGTCCTGATTGCGCTCCAGCACACCACGCAGGCTGGCCTCAAACAACGCAGGTGCCTGGTCAGGCACCTGTCGATAGAACTCCCGGGTATCACTGGCGGTGCCGCGCAACGCGCGTTCCCAGGTCACCAGCTGTGCGCGCAGCAGGCGGCTGCTGCCGCTGGCCAGCGCGGCCGATTGCCGCTGCGCCGCTTCCAGCCGGCTGCTGCGGTCGTTCCACAACATGCTGATCATGCCGCCCGCCAACAGCAACCCCACTGCCACACCGGCAATGATCATCACTCGCAACGGATGAGCCGGCATCCGGGTCACCGGTGGATCCAACGTAGCAGTAGACGGTCAGCTGGCATTGCGTATGTTGGTCCTGGCATCACTACAACTAGGAACCGGCAGGTGGGGACCTGCAACGGTCGCATGCGAACACCACATACTCCACCCTGCCAATGTCTCCCCAGACACCATCTGCAGCGCGTTCGCTCAAGCATGCAGCACAATCACCATCGGCGTGAAGAGTGCGTGACCAATTTTCTCGTATTCCCCGTGCTTGTGCACATCCGTCAAGTGCCAGAATCGATATCTTTATGAACGGGGTTGGAGGTCTAGACTTGTCGCACCCATCCTCCGGATACCGTCATGGCTTTGCAACGTTCCTTCCTGGTACTGGCAATCGGCGCCGCGCTTGCACTCAGCGGTTGCGCAAAGGACGCCAGCGCACCCGCCGCTGACAACAATGCAACACCGGCTCCGGCCACCGCCGCAGCCAAGCCACAGCTGGGCAGCTTCGGCTTCGATGCCGATGGCATGGACCGCAGCGTCGCCGCCGGCGACAACTTCTTCGACTTCGCCAATGGCCAGTGGGTGCAGCGCACCGAGATTCCGGCCGACCGTTCCAACTATGGCAGCTTCAATGTGATCGCCGAGAAAACCCTCGCCGATACCCGCGCCATCATGGAGGAAGCCGGCAAGGCCGATGCCGGCGAAGTCCGCAAGATCGGTGATTATTACGCAGCGTTCATGGACGAAGCTGGCATCGAAGCGCGCGGCACCGCACCGCTGCAGCCGGCATTGCAGGCCATTGCCGGCATCACCGACAAACAGGCGCTGGCCAAGGCCTTGGGCGCCAGCATGCGCGCCGACGTGGACCTGCTCAATGCCACCAACTTCTACACTCCGCATCTGTTCGGCGTGTGGGTTTCGGTCGATCTGTTGCAGCCTGACCGCAATGCGCCCTACCTGGTGCAAGGTGGCCTGGGCATGCCGGACCGTGATTTCTACCTGCAGGACGGCCGCATGGCCGAACTGCGCAAGGCCTATGAAGGCTACGTGACAACGCTGCTGGAACTCTCAGGCGACAAGGATGCCGCGGCCAAGGCGGCGCGCATCGTCGCGCTGGAGACCAAGATCGCCCGCGCCCATGCCACCCAGGAAGAAACCAACGACGTGCAGAAGGGCGCCAACGCCTGGAAGCAGGCCGACCTCGCTGGCAAGGCCCCGGGCATGGATTGGACGGCCTTCCTTGAAGGCGCAAGCCTTGGCGCGCAACAGGACTTCATTGTCTGGCAGCCCAAGGCTGTGGCCGGCCTGTCCAAGCTGGTCGCCAGCGAGCCGCTGGAGGTGTGGAAGGACTACATGACCTTCCACGCGCTGGATGAGGCGGCAACCTATCTGCCCAAGGCCTTCGCCGATGCCAGCTTCGCGTTCCACGGCACCACGATGAGTGGCACCCCACAACAGAGCGAGCGCTGGAAGCGCGCCGTCGCCGACACCAATACCGCCATCGGTGAAGCAGTGGGCAAGATCTATGTCGAACGCCATTTCGATGCCGCCACCAAGGCGCGCGCCGACGAGATGGCCAGCAACATCATCGCCGCCTTCGCCAAGCGCATCGATGCGCTGGAATGGATGTCGCCGGAAACCAAGGCGCATGCCAAGGCCAAGGTTGCAGGGCTGAAAGTGGACATGGGCTACCCGAGCAAGTGGCGTGATTACAGTGCGCTTGAAGTGAAGGCCGACGATGCACTGGGCAACGCCCAGCGCGCCTCGCTGTTCGAATACCAGCGCAACATCTCCAAGCTCGGCAAGCCGGTCGACCACAGCGAATGGGCGATGCTGCCGCAGACCATCAATGCGATGAACGTACCGCTGGAGAACCGCCTGGTGTTCCCGGCCGCCATCCTGCAGCCGCCGTTCTTCGACGGCGCCGCGGACGATGCGATCAACTACGGCGCCATCGGTGCGGTGATCGGCCATGAGATCAGCCATGGCTTCGACAATGCCGGCGCGCTGTTCGATGAAACCGGCAAGCTGCACAACTGGTGGACGGCGGACGACCTGAAGAAGTTCAACGCTGCCGGCGATGCATTGGCCATGCAGTTCGACAGTTACGAGCCTTTCCCCGGCGTACACGTCAACGGCCGCCTGACGCTGGGTGAGAACATCGCCGACGTTGCCGGTCTCGGTACCGCCTACGACGCCTATCGCCTGTCGTTGCAGGGCAAGCAGGAACAGACGCTGGAAGGCTTCACCCCGGACCAGCGCTTCTTCCTTGGTTTCGCCCAGGCCTGGCGCAGCAAGGCGCGTGAGCAGGCGCTGCGTAATTCACTGCTGACCAATGTGCATGCACCCGGCCAGTTCCGTGCGCTGACCGTGCGCAATGTGGATGCGTGGTACCCGGCGTTCGATGTCAAGCAAGGGCAGAAGCTGTATCTGGCACCCGAACAGCGGGTGAAGGTCTGGTAAGGGCTTTGCGCTCCCTCCCTTTGGCCGAAGGCCAAGGGGAGGGGTTGGGGAGGGGTTGCTGTGTTGCTGGCGGTAGTGGGGGGGGGGGGCGGGGGGGGGGGGGTAGCGACAGTCGCGCCCGTCCGGCAGGGCCGGCGCGTCCGCATCGGCGGCCCGCCCCAAGCAACAGGGGGGGGCGGCGGGGGG
>NZ_JBXFWM010000071.1:0-24448 GCF_056856655.1 Stenotrophomonas sp. STEN033 | reverse complement strand
GCAGGGACTCTACCGGTAAAGCCTCTGCCGAGCATGGCTCGGCACTGCGCTCCCTCCCTTTGGCCGCAGGCCAAGGCAAGGGCTGGGGAGGGGGTGCTTTTCGCTGGGAAAGCCCCCTGCCGAGCATGGCTCGGCACTACGCACGCTCCCTTTGGCCGCAGGCCGAGGAGAGGGCTGGGGAGGGGTGCTTTTCGCTGGGAAAGCCCTCTGCCGAGCATGGCTCGGCACTACGCACGCTCCCTTTGGCCGCAGGCCGAGGAGAGGGCTGGGGAGGGGGGCTTTTCACTGGGAAACCCCCAGCCGAGCAGGGCTCGGCACTACGGTCAGCGGTATCCGGCGGCCTGCAGTTCAAACAACTCGGCATAGCGGCCGCCTTCGATCATCAGCTCTTCGTGGGTACCGCTGGCTTCGATGCGACCGTCGGCCAGCACCAGGATGCGATCAGCCATGCGCACCGATGAAAAACGATGCGAGATCAGCACCGCGGTGCGGTTGTCCGAGAGTTCCTTGAAACGCTGGAATACCTCGAACTCGGCGCGCGCATCCAAGGCTGCGGTCGGTTCGTCGAGGATCATCACCTGCGCATCGCGCATATAGGCGCGGGCGATGGCGATCTTCTGCCACTGGCCGCCGGACAGGTCCACGCCGGTCTTGAAGCGGCGGCCGATCAATTGGTCGTAGCCCGCGGGCAGCGCGTCGATCACCTCATCGGCCAGCGCGCGCCGCGCGGCATTGCGGATGCGCTCCTTGTCGTTCATGGCCTCGACCAGACCGACGCCGATGTTCTCGCCGGCAGACAGGTGGTAGCGCACGAAATCCTGGAAGATCACCCCCATGTTGGCGCGCAGGTCATCCAGGTCATAGTCGCGCAGGTCGCGGCCATCGAGCAGGATGCGGCCTTCGTCCGGGTCATACAGGCGTGCCAGCAGCTTGACCAGCGTGGTCTTGCCGGCGCCGTTTTCGCCGACCAGGGCAATGACTTCGCCAGCCTGCAGATGGAAGCTGAGATTGCGTACCGCCCAGCGCTCGGCATCCGGGTAGCGGAAGCCAACATTCTCGAACACGAAGCCTTCGCGGATCGGGCGCGGTATCGCCACCGCATCCGGGCGTGAGCGGATCTCCGGTTCGATGGCATAGAACGAGAACAGGTCATCCAGGTACAGCGCCTGCCCTGCGACCTGCGAGAAGCCGGTTAGCAGGCCTTCCAGCAGTTGCCGCAGGCGCAGGAAACTACCCGACAGGAAGGTCAGGTCGCCGATGCTGAAGTCACCGCGGATGGTGCGCCAGGCGATGTATCCATAGGCAGCGTAGTAGCCAAGTGTGCCCAGGGCGGCCAGCAGCGTGCCCCAGATCGCGCGCTTGCGCGCGAGCGCGCGGTTGGCCTTGTAGAAGCGTTCGGCCAACAGCTTGTAGCGGTCGATCAGGAAACGGTTGAGGTTGAATATCTTCACCTCCTTGGCCGTTTCCACGCTGGCGCCGACCTGGCGCAGGTAGTCGAGCTGGCGGCGTTCCGGGGTCCAGCTGAAGTTGAGCGAGTAACCCAGGGTGTTGAAGTGCGATTCGCCGATGAAAGCCGGGATCAGGGCAATCGCGAGCAATACGATCAACCACGGTGCGTAGACGATCAGGCCGGCGGCAAAGCTGATGACGGTGATGGTGTCCTGCACCTGGCCGAACAGTTGGCTCATCAGGCTCATGCGGCCCATGGTCTGGCGGCGTGCACGGTCCAGCTTGTCCTGCAGGTCGGGGTCTTCGAAGTCTTCCAGATCGAGCTCGGCGGCGTGTTCCATCAGACGCACGCTGGTGGCATTGGTGAACAGCTCGGAGAGCAGCGAATCGGCGTAGCTGATCAGTCGACCAAGCAGGTCCGAGCCGATCGCGATGGCCAACTCCAACAACAGCAGCTCAAGCAGGGTGTTGAGATGGCCGCTGGAGAACGCCTCTGCCAGCGGTGGTATCGGGCCGGCACCGGCCAGGCGCACGGCTTCATCGATGATCAGCTTGCCCACGTACAGCATCGCGACCGGCATCAACGCACGGACCAGACGCAGGCCGAGGCTGGCGAGTGTCAGCCAGCGGCTGGTCTGCCAAACCTGCCGCAGGAACGGCGGCAGGTTGCGCATCGCATCGACGCGCTCGCGGAAGCTGGGTTTCTTGGCGGGAGCGGGTTCGGGGTGGGGCATGGGGGGCTCAAGCGGCGAAATGCGGGTTCAGGTTACCTGCAAATGCGTTCAGCCCGCCGCATCAATATGCTCAGCCGTCCTTGCGCAGGTCGATATCGCCCATCTGCGCGTCGTCGCGACCGTCGGGGTTGTCACGGACAGCCTCGCCGGCGGCACCGAACGAGCGCTTGCCACTGTCGACGTGGAGGTGACTGACCACTTTGTGCACGCCTTCGATGCCAGCCACAAGGGCCTCGGCCATGTGCTTCACCTCAGCGCTGGAAACATCGCCGGACAAGGTCACCTGGCCATTCTTGACCTGGGCGAGTACCTGCGAGGTCTGGGCCTGCTGGCCAAGGGTATGGACGACTTCATCGCCGATCAGGGTGTCGGAGCGTTCTGCGGACATGGTGGGGTCCTGTTGAAGCGGGATTCCCAAGATCGCCGATGCAGTGTGAGTTTGGCGTTACCGGGGGCTTGGCTTCGCCCCCTCCCTTTGCCGAAGGCAAGGGGAGGGCCGGGGAGGGGTGCTTTGGCTTTGGCTTTGGCTTTGGTTCTGGCTCTAGCTTCTGCCTTTACGCCGTCATTCCCGCGCAGGCGGGAATCGCTCCTGCTCTGCTCCTGCCTTGGCAATTGGCGAGGAAAACAGGCATGGTCAAGGTCAACGGCAAGAGCGATTCCCGCCTGCACGGGAATGACGGCATAAGAGCAGAAAGCAAGTGCCCAAAGCCCAGCGCCCAAAGCCCGAGGCTCTTACCTCAACTACGCGGCCCTTCCGGCGGCGGTGGCTCCGATGACTGCAGCGCCACCGGCAGATGCCAGCCAAAATGCATCGCCATCATCCGCAGGCCAAAACACAGTCCTGCACCAACCAGGGCGCATGGCAACGGCGGCAAGCCCAGCCAATAACCCACCGCAACCACAGCAGCGCCTGCCAACGCCGCGACCGCATACAACTCGGCCTGCAGCACCAGCGGCACCTGTGCCAGCAGCACATCACGGGCAATGCCGCCGCCGATGCCGGTCAACATGCCCAGGGCGGCCGCCATTGGCGGATCGATGCCATAAGCCAGCGCCTTCTGCGTGCCGGCCACAGCAAATAAAGCCAGGCCCATCGCATCGAACATGCGTACCGGGTACTGCATGCGCTCGATCAAGGGCGCCCAAAAGAAGGTGACGATGCCTGCAGCCAGGGTGATGGCCGGGTAGCGCCAATCGCTGATCGCCGCCACCGGGGTAGCGCCGATCAGCAGGTCGCGGGTGATGCCGCCAGCCAAAGCTGCCGCGAACGACAGCACCAGCACGCCGAAGATATCCAATCGACGGCGTACCCCCATCGTCGCCCCTGACAGGGCGAAGACGAAGGTGCCGATAAGGTCGAGTATCAGTACAAGGGTTCCCATGCGCCGTATTGTGCGTTGTCGCGTCGGCGGCGGCCATCAGCCCGGTCCGGAATGATGGCCCCATGGGCTGATGGCTCAGGGCAGTGGTGGCAGCAGGCTGGCGCCCAGCCGGTTCCAGGCGTTGATCACCGCCACCGCCATGCTCAGGTCGCTGATGCCCTTGTCGTCGAAATGTGGGGTCAATGCGTCGAAGGCTGCCTGAGACGGTGCGCCGTCGGGCAAACGGGTCATGGCCTCGGCCCAGCCCAGCGCAGCACGCTCGCGCTCATCGAAGAAGCGGCTCTCGTGCCAGGCTGGCAGGGTGTCGAGCTTGCGCGGTTCAATGCCGGCCTTGCGCAGGGCGGTGGCATGCATGTCCATGCAGTAGCCGCAGCCGTTGATCTGCGAGACGCGCAGGAACACCAGCTCCTGCAGTTCGTGTGCGATGGAACTGTCATGCACGGCCTTGCTGGTGGCCAGCAGGCCCTTGAAGGCATCGGCGGCGAGGCGGGTGTAGGGCACGCGGGGGAAGGTGGTAGTGGACATCAGGTTTCTCCAGACAGCCACGATGGCCGTCTTTCGTTACAAGGACGCAGCAGCGGCTTGGTGCGTGACAAGTGGGGGCAACTTTTCTGGATTGAGCACGCTGTAAAGGGCTGCGATGCGTCCATCCACCACTTCGATGGTGGTGAATGACGCCAATCTGCCTTCGGCGAAGCGCAGGATTGCCAGTTCGCCGTTGACGTAGCCAAGTTGGGCGGGCAGGGCAGCACCGCGGCGGGCGACGGCCCAGTACAGGCGGCCGATGCGCTCGGCGCCCCGTAGTGGGCGGATGGCAGCGGTGACGATGCCGCCACCGTCGGAGAACTGGGCGGCATTGGCATGCAGCAGGGCCTGGATGGCGGGGCTGTCGCCACGCTGGGCCGCTTCCATGAAGCGCTGCAGCAACTCCCTATGCTGTGCCGGCGCCGGCTGGAAGCGTGGTGCACCGGCCTGCAGGCGCTGCTTGGCCCGACGCACCAGTTGCCGGCAATTGGCCTCGCTGTGGCCAAGCAGGCTGCCGATCTGGCGGTAGTCGTGGTCGAAGGCTTCTTTCAGCAGGAAAGCGGCGCGCTCGTCCGGGCTCAGTTGCTCCAGCAGGGTCAGGAAGGCGACGGAGACTTCATTGGCGACGGCGTGGAGCTGGGCCGGGTCGGGGCTGGTATCCGTGGCCAGTTCGACCTGCAAAGGTTCGGGCAGCCAAGGACCCACATAATGCTGGCGCTCACGCTTTGCGGCGCGCAGGCGGTCCAGGCTGAGTCGCGTGGTCGCGGTGACCAGCCAAGCCTGCGCATCACGGATCTCGGCGGTGTCGCTGCCCGCCCAGCGCAGCCAAGCGTCCTGCAGCACGTCCTCGGCATCCGCGCGGCTGCCCAGCATGCGGTAGGCCAGTGCCAGCAGGCGCGGGCGGTGGGTCTGGAAGATGGATTCGGGGTTCATGAAGGCAGGACGGCGCGGGGCAGGCTGGCGTGACAGCGCTACTTTGCCTGAACCCAAGCCTGGCTGTGATTGCGGTTGTGGGAGCGGCGTCAGCCGCGAAGCTGAAGACCTGTCCGTTCACCGGCTTCGCTGCTGACGCCGCTCCTACAACCAAGGGCGGGCAGCACTGCGCCGCTCCAAGGCGTAAAATGGTGGGCTGAACCCCCGCCAGCCTTCAGCAAGCGAGCAAGCCGTGACATCGATCAAGCAGGAAGACCTCATCCAGTCCGTCGCCGACGCACTGCAGTACATCTCGTACTACCACCCGGTCGACTACATCAAGAATCTTTCCGCTGCCTATGAGCGCGAGGAGTCGCCGGCGGCCAAGGAGGCCATTGCGCAGATCCTGATCAACTCGCGCATGTGCGCCGAGGGCCATCGCCCGATCTGCCAGGACACCGGCATCGTCACCGTGTTCCTGGAAATCGGCATGAACGTGCGTTGGGACGACGCCACCATGGGCGTGGAGGACATGGCCAACGAGGGCATCCGCCGCGCCTACGCCTACCCGGACAACAAGCTGCGAGCCTCGGTGCTGGCCGACCCGGCCGGCAAGCGCACCAATACCAAGGACAACACCCCGGGTGTGGTCAACATCAAGGTCGTGCCGGGTGACAAGGTCGACGTGATCGTCGCCGCCAAGGGCGGTGGCTCCGAGGCCAAGAGCAAGTTCGCCATGCTCAACCCGTCCGACTCCATCGTCGACTGGGTGCTCAAGACCGTGCCGACCATGGGCGCTGGCTGGTGCCCGCCGGGCATGCTCGGCATCGGTATTGGCGGCACCGCCGAGAAGGCGATGCTGCTGGCCAAGGAATCGCTGATGGAGCCGATCGACATCACCGATCTGCAGGCCCGCGGTGCTTCAAACCGTGCCGAAGAACTGCGCCTGGAGCTGTACGAGAAGGTCAATGCGCTGGGCATTGGCGCGCAGGGCCTGGGTGGCCTGACCACGGTGCTGGACATCAAGGTCAAGGACTTCCCGACCCACGCCGCCAACCTGCCGGTGGCGATGATCCCGAACTGTGCCGCCACCCGCCACGCGCACTTCACCCTGGACGGCAGCGGCCCGGTGATGCTGGACCCGCCGTCGTTGGAAGACTGGCCGCAGATCACCTACGACGCCTCCAAGGGCACCCGCGTCGACCTGGACACCATCACGCCGGAAGAAGTGGCTGCATGGAAGCCGGGCCAGACCCTGCTGCTCAACGGCAAGCTGCTGACCGGCCGCGACGCCGCGCACAAGCGCATGGTCGACATGCTCAACAAGGGTGAGCCCTTGCCGGTGGACCTGAAGGGCCGCTTCATCTACTACGTCGGCCCGGTTGATCCGGTGCGCGACGAAGTGGTGGGCCCGGCCGGCCCGACCACGGCGACCCGCATGGACAAGTTCACCCGCCAGATCCTGGAACAGACCGGCCTGCTGGGCATGGTCGGCAAGGCCGAGCGTGGCCCGGCTGCGATCGAGGCCATCCGTGACAACAAGTCGGCCTACCTGATGGCGGTTGGTGGCTCGGCCTATCTGGTGTCCAAGGCGATCAAGGCCTCCAAGGTCGTCGGCTTCGCCGACCTGGGCATGGAAGCGATCTACGAGTTCACCGTGCAGGACATGCCGGTGACCGTGGCGGTGGACTCCACCGGTGAGTCGGTACACAAGACCGGCCCGCGCGAATGGCAGGCCCGCATCGGCAAGATTCCGGTGATCGTCGAGTAATCGAGCGCTGTCACTGGTGATGCCGCGACGGCCCGGGCTATGCTCGGGCCGTCGTCGTTTCCAGGGAATGTCCGATGCGCAGGTTCCAGTGGATGCTGGTTGTTGTGGTGTTGTCGTCGCTGGTGGCTTGCGCGAGTGGTGGAGGCTGGGGTGACGCGCCTCGCAACGACCCCGCGGCCTGCGTCAACTACTGCCAGAAAGCGTATGAGCTCTGCAACGCCAACCCTCGCAGCTACGGCGACTGCGGCGAAGCAAACCGTAACAACCAGTGCGACAAGATCACCAACCCGGAACTGCGTGGTGCCTGCCAGACCTCACAGGCGTTCTGCCAGAACCGGTCGGCTGCGTCGGTGTGTGGCGAACGCTTGAACAGTTGCATGAACAGCTGCAACTGAACCGGCCGATAGCTGCGACGAACCAGTAGTGCCGAGCCATGCTCGGCAAAGGCTTTCCCGGGAAGTCATCAAATCATCAGCGCCGCGGCCTGCGCCGCTGCCATGAAAGCACGGCGGCACGGCTTCTGCTCCCTCCCTTTGCCGCAGGCAAGGGGAGGGCTGGGGAGGGGGGCTTTGGATTTGCGCTTTTGCTGTTGCCGCGGCGTTGGGCGTACCAGCTTCGCGGCTTACGCCGCTCCCACAAGCCAGGTGTCTTGGTTGGTTAGAATGTACTTTCTCCAGCCGGGAACTCAGCGCATGTCAGTTGTTCTGTACGGATCACAAAGCACTGCTTCGTTGGTGGTGCATTGGCTCTTGCTTGAGCTCGGTATCGCGCACGAGCTGCGCCAGCTGGATTTTGAGCGTGGCGAACAGAAGTCAGCGGAGTTCCTTGCGATCAATCCTGCCGGCCGAGTACCCGCACTGATCATCGATGGGCAGGTGTTGACCGAGTCCGCCGCCATTGCCATGCATTTGGCCGACCTGCACCCGCAGGCTGCGCTGGCGCCTGTACCAGGCACGGCTGCACGCGGTGATTACTACCGCTGGATGTGCTTCTGCGTGTACACCCTGATGCCGGCATACCGTGCCTGGTTCTATCCGCAGGAGCCGGCAGGTGAGTCGAATGTGGATGAAGTAAAGCAGCGGGCCCGAGCGCAGTTGGAAGCCGCCTGGCAGCAGATGGCTGATCACCTGGCAGCGCATGGCCCCTACGTTCTGGGTGAGCAGCTCAGCGTCGTCGATTTCATGTTGACCATGTTGATGCGCTGGAGCCGCAACATGCCCCGTCCTGGCGATCGCTGGCCGGTGCTGGCCGCGCATGCGGCGCGGATGAAGGCCCGGCCTGCGTTTGCCGAAGTGTATCGGCGTGAGGGGATTGATGATTGGTGGTGAGTGGGCAGTGGTATGCAGGATGAAGCGGCGACATTCGTGGCTTCGCGGCTGACGCCGCTCCTACAAGAGCAAGCGCTCGGGTCGCTCAATCGACGTGGTCGTCGAACTTGCGACCGCCCTGGAACGGCATCAGGTGCTGTTTGATGATGCCGTTCGGCACCGTCTCCAGTTTCATTACGCCATACTCCTGCGGCCATTGCGCCTGATCGCGCGGTAGCTTGAAGGTGCCCATCAACATGTCCACCAGTGGCAGGTGAATGGCGTAGTTGACGTCGATGTATTCCTGCTGTCGGGCGTGGTGCCAATGGTGGTAGCGCGGCAGCACCAGCAGGTATTCCAGCCAGCCAAAGCGGATGCCGAGATTGGCGTGCGCCAGCACCGCCTGCAGGCCAACCAGGATCACGTAGGCATTCACGGCCGGCGTCGAAAAGCCGAGGATCAGCAGTGGCAAAAGCACGGCACTACGGGTCAGTACGATCTCGACAAAATGCACGCGCGAGCCAGCCAGCCAGTCCATATGCCGGCTGGAGTGGTGCACGGCGTGGAAGCGCCAGAGCCAGGGGATGTTGTGATAGGCGCGGTGCAGCAGCGCCTGGGCCATGTCGGCGACAAAGACAGCGATCAGGAACTGCGCCCACACCGGCAAAGACTGGATGGCAGCTTTCAGTCCGGGGAACGCGGCCAGCCCCGCGATGGTGGAGGTGGAAGCGGTGACCAGGATCAGGATGAATTGCACCAGCACGTGGCTCATGAAGAAGTACGCGACATCGGTGCGCCAGCCGGGACGCAGCGGCGATAGTTCGCGCTTGCCCAGATAGCGCTCCAGCGGCACGAACACCAGCGCCGAGAAGAACAGCGACAGTACGAACCAGTCCAGCCCCAGCGAATAAGGTGTCTGGCCGATGGCATCGAACTGCACGTTGGTGCCGCCCAGCAATACCGCCACCGTCGCGCTGCCCACGCCCAATGTGGCGATGCGCTTGTTGCGATCGCGCAGGATGGCGACGGTGCCCATGATGAACGCGGCGGCCAGGCCAACCAGCAGCAGGTGGCGGGCAAACTGTTCGTTGTAGACCGCGCGGAACTCGCGGCTGGTCAGCAGCTCGGGGAAATGAAAGCAGGCGACCGCCAGCAGGCTCAACACGCCGAGCAGTGCGGAGCCATAGGCAAAGAATGAGCGGCGAGTGCGGGTCATTGCGGACGTCCTGTCTTCGACCTGGCGATTCTGCCCGTGTCTGCTGAACGGGGGAAGTGGTATCGGGGCCGGCATCGGCACAATTCACGCAGCTTGCGCGGCGCGGCGGGTAGGTTTGCAGGCATCAGGCGGCAAGTGCGCCCATGGGTCGGCGGACGGCGATGCCGGGATGATCTGGAGTGTGGGTATGAGCGAATTGACGGTTCCGGTGAGCGCGTTGGATCACATCCAGGGCAACCTGGATGCGGCAGTGGTACTGGTTGAATATGCCGATTACCAATGCCCGTACTGCGGTGAAGCATTCTCGCTGGTCAAGCGCTTGCAGCAGCGTTTCGGCGAAGGGCTGTGCCTGGTATTCCGGAATTTCCCGCTGGTGCAGTCGCACCCACAGGCGCTGCCGGCGGCGATCACCGCGGAATACGCTGCCGAGCACGGTAAATTCTGGGAAGCGCATGACGCGTTGTTCCGCAGCCAGCAGCAGTTGGGCGAGTTGGTCTATCGCGAGTTGATGCGCGAGCTCGGGTTGCCGGAGGAGGGTTTGGCCGCGGCGATGGGCGAGAACCGCAACCTGTTGCGGATCCAGCGGGATATCGAGAGCGGTATGCGCAGCGGCGTCACCGGGACGCCCGGTTTTTTCATCAACGGCGCCTTGTTCCAGCCAAGGCAAAGCTTCGAGGAGCTCTACGACGCCATCATCCAGGCCGGCGCCGGAAGCAACTGAGGCGGCTTCGGCGCCAAGGCGCCCAAGCCGGTGCATCAGGACCGCAGCTCAGCCAATCAGGCCAAGCACGGTTTCCGGTGGGCGGCACAATGCCGTGCCCTTGGCAGTGCGTACGATGGGGCGATTGATCAAGCTGGGATGCTGATGCATCGCCTCGATCAGCGCTGCCTCGTCATCGAGTTTGGCGGCCAGCCCGAGCTCTGCGTAGGCGGCTTCCTTGCTGCGCAGCAGATCGCGGGCCGGCATGCCCATGGCATCAAGCACGGCGCGCAGCTGCTCGACGGACGGCGGGGTGTCGAGGTAGTTGATCACCTCGACCTCCATGCCGGCTTCCTGCAACAAGGCGAGCGCGCCACGTGAGTTGGAGCAGCGGTTGTTATGCCAGATGGTGGCTTTCATGACTCAGAACCACTCCAGCAGGGAGACGCCAACGCCGATATAGGTGGCGCGATGGTTGTAGTCGATCATGCTCTCTCCGTAGCCATCGAACACCTGCACGTGGCCGCGCAGCAGCTTGTTGATCGGGAAGCCGTAATCCATCTGCAGCGAGCCATGCGAACGGTCGCCGCTACGCAGCGAATGGCGGCCGGTGATGGCCAGCTCATGGCCGTTGCGGTTGTAGACCAGGGTGGCATCGCCACGCCCCATGTAGTCCTCGATATCCGGGTTGTTGTCGTCGCGGCGACCTTCCGGGATGCGATACCAGGGGCGCAACATGATTGCCCAGTTCTCACGGTCCAGGCCGACGTTCATCACCACCCGGTTCCAACTGCGCGACAAGGGATCACTACGGCCGTTGGATTGATGGTTGAGGCTGACGCCGGTCATGCGTCCATTCCAGCCGAACAGTGAATAGCCGTTGCGGAAGGCCAGCATCACTTCGGGCTCGTAGTTGGTCTCGCGGAAGGGCCGCGACAGCTCGCTGTTATAGGCCTGCCAGCGCGAGCTCTGGGTATAGCCGACCCAGATATCGCCGTTGTCGCCAAACAGGTTTTCGGCGACCTTGGTCTTGAAGCTGAGCTGGAACTTCAGCTCGGTGCTGTCCAGTTCCTCGGCCTGGGTGACGGTGTTGTTGGGATTGGGGGAGTGCGGCATTTCGTTGGGCTTGCTGCTCCAGAACGCCGGCAGCAGGTAGACCGGCTTGTAGGCACGCAGCTGGAACAGACCCAGCTTGGAGTCCTTGGCCAGTTCCCAGCGGCTATCCAGCAGCGAGCCGCGACCGGCGTTGGCCGCAGCGGAATCCAGCTCGTCATGGGCGAACAGTTCATTGCGATGCGGCAACGGTTGGTCAAGCTCCTTGGCGGTGGCCTTGGCCTCCTTGCGCGCGGCCAGGGCCGCGGCCGCGGCGGCATCGGCGGCGCGGGTATCGGTGGCGGTGCGGCCGAGTGCGCTGTCATAGCAGGCCAGGCGGATGGCGTCGGTCTCGAGTGCGAAGCAGGCCTGTGGCGAGGCGGGTGTCGGCATCGCTTCCTGGGCAAGCGCGGAGGCGCTGGCACCGCTCAGGACGAGCAGCAAGGCGTGGGAGAGGGCGGGTGTTTGCATGGGGTCCATCCGGTCGCTGTGGGGTGGCCGGGCCGGGGCAATCAAGCGGGCATTGCACGCCGGCAGCAGTGGCAAAGGGGGATTGTCGGTGATTCCCCTGTCGAGAGGGGGTTAGGAGGCGCTCAGAAGAACCAGGCAATGGCGAACACGCCGACCATGGCGACCGCCAGGCCCAGCTTGAGGGCCACGCCCAGGACGATGCCCAGCCAGGTGCCAAAGCCGACCTTGGTGGCTTGGCCGAGCTGGCGGCCGTGCAGGTACTCGCCGCCCAGCGCGCCGAGGAATGGGCCTACGAACAGGCCGATCGGCATGAAAAACAGGCCGACCACGGTACCGATGGCCGAGCCGATCAAGGCCAGTTTGCTGGCTCCCACCTTCTTGGCCCCGGCGATGGTGGAGATCACGTCGACGATGATGGAAATGATCGTCAGGACCCCCAGTACCACGAGGGGTACCCAGCCCACCCGTTCGAAGCCGTCACCCCAGGCCGCCAGCAGCAGGCCGGCAAATACCAGGGGGACCCCGGGCAGCGCTGGCAGGATGATGCCGGCGATGCCGACCAGGACCAGCAGCGCGCCGACCAGATAGAAGATGAATGAATAGTCCATGTATGCTCTGAAGGGGGTCTAATAGGGGTTGACTTTAACGTGTTGCGCAGTGTTGCAATTTGGTTTGGCCCGGGTTAAGTTGCAGCCGCTGAGCTTGGCAAGGTCACCGTGAATCGTGGCCTGATGGGTAGATCGAAGGATTTGCTGCATCGTTGCACCTCGCTTCCTCCTTGCAACCAGCCGCCTTACCGGGCGTAACCATCAAACGAAAGAGTTACAGGGAGTTAGTCGAGATGTCTGATCGCGAAACCGGTACCGTCAAGTGGTTCAACGACGCCAAGGGCTTCGGCTTCATCAGCCGCGAAAATGGTGAGGACGTGTTCGTGCACTTCCGCGCCATCCAGACCGATGGCTTCAAAAGCCTGAAGGAAGGCCAGAAGGTCACCTTTACCGTTGTGCAGGGCCAGAAGGGCCTGCAGGCTGACGCCGTACAACCGGCCTGATCCGGCGGCCACGCAGCCAAAAGAAAGGCCCGCGCAAGCGGGCCTTTCGCTGTCAGCGGCGCCGATATGGGGCTCAGCGGATGACCACGCGGCCATTGACCACGCGCACATAGGTGTTCTCGCGGATGCCGCCGAGGTCCTTCTGGTTGACCACGATCACGCGGCCATCGTCCATGCGGACCTGGATGTCGTACGAGTTGCCGGTGACGTTCTGCTGGATCTTGTTGCCGGCCATGGCGCCACCTACGGCGCCTGCCACGGCGGCGATGTTCTGGTTGCCCTTGCTGCCGCCGGTCTTGTCGGAGATTTCATGGCCGGCCACTGCGCCGACGATGCCGCCGAGGATGGCGCCGGTAGCGCTGGGCGCGGTGCGCCCGGAGGCGACCGTGTCGATACGGGTAACGATGCCGCAGTCGGTGCAACGGTTCTGGTTATAGCCGTTGTTGTTGCCGTAATTGCCACCATTGTTGTAGCCGCCGTTGTTGTAGCCACCGCCGTAACCGGGGGAGGTGGCGCAACCGGCCAGCGCCAGACTGGCAATCGCGCCTGCAGCAATCAGTTGGATCTTCATGGTGTTTCTCCTTGCCAGATTGGAAATGGGTACTGCTGAGTGACCCGCGGCGAAGATCCTGCGGTTTTGCATGTGAATGGAGGGCCAATCACGTGTGAAATCGCAGTTTGCTTACTTGAAGTCCTGATGGCATGACTTGCAGTCGCTGCCGATTTTTTGCACCGCAGCAGCCAATGTCGCGCAATCTGCCGGTGGCTTGGCCAGTGCGTCATTCAGCGTGGCGCGGTAACGGCTGGCGTGCTGCTGGAAGCGCTCGTCATCACGCAGCCCCGGGAAGGCGGTCTCCAGATCATTGGCCAATGCACGCAAGGTCTGCAGTCGCGGCGTGGTATCGCTGACGCTGCAGCGATTCTGCTTCTGGCTCTCGCCCAGCAGTTGGGTCTGCTTGGCCATGACGGTCATGAGGCTGTCCGGGAAGTGGTCCTGGCGGGCCTGGATGGCGCGCATCCCCATCACGGTCGCGATCACACCGATCAACAGGCCGGCAAGCAGGACGAACAGATAGCGCGAGGCTTTGGACGGGGGACGGGCGGGTGCAGGGTCGGACATTGCGTTGGCTCCAGGCTATAGGCAAAAGGGTTCGACTGCCGGGCATTATGCAGCTGCGCAAGCGAAGCCCGTGTCATCGTGGTGATGGTCGGCTCGCCGCCATGCCGGGGCAGGCCGTAAAATGGACTGATGAAAGAAGAATTGCGTGAGCGCTTTGCCGGTATCGACCGGCTGTACGGGGCAGGCACCATCACCCACCTGAGCGGCTGCAAGGTGGCCGTGGTTGGCATGGGCGGGGTGGGCTCGTGGATTGTGGAGGCGCTGGTGCGCTCGGCCGTGGGCCATTTGAGCCTGATCGACGCCGACGATATCTGCGTCTCCAACACCAACCGCCAGCTGCCGGCGATGGCTGGGCAGTACGGCCGCAACAAGGCGCTGGCCATGGCCGAGCGTTGCCGTGCGATCAATCCGGATGTCGAGGTCGAGGCGGTGGAGTCGTTCCTGACCCCTGCGAACATGGCCGAGCTGCTGGACCGTGATTTTGACCTGGTGATCGATGCCTGCGACAGCTTCCGGGTCAAGGTGGAAACCATCGCCTGGTGCCGTCGCCGCAAGCTACCGATGATCACCATCGGCGCGGCGGGCGGGCGTACTGATCCAACCCTGGTACGGGTGCGTGACGTATCGCGTACCGAGCACGACGCGATGATGGCGCTGATCCGCAAGAAGTTGCGCAGCGAGTTCAATTTCCCCAAAAGCGCAAAGCGCTATTTCGGCGTGCCGGCGGTGTATTCGCTGGAGAACGTGAAGTACCCGCAGGCCGACGGTAGCGTCTGTGGCATCCGCCCGAACCTGGGCCCGGATGAGGCCTTGAAGCTGGATTGCGGCGGCGGCCTGGGTGCCGCCACGCACATTACCGGCGCATTTGCGTTCGTTGCAGTGGGCAAGGCGCTGGAAATGCTGCTGAAGAACCGCGCATAAAAGCAGGCGGGCGCCTGTGGTTTGTGGGAGCGGCGTCAGCCGCGAAGCTGGCATTGCTGAAAATGCCAAGGTGTTCGTGATCTGGCTGACCTGTGGCTTCGCGGCTTACGCCGCTCCTACAGCCTGTCCTAAAGATTGAACAGCCGCCTCGCATTGGCCGTGGTCTGCGCTGCGATATCCGCCGCCGGTTGCTGGCGCAGTTCCGCAACGGTGTCGAGGATCTGCCGCAGCCGCGAAGGCTCGTTGCGCTGGCCGCGGATGCCGGCATCCGGCTGATCCGGTGCGTCGGTTTCCAGCAGCAGGAACTCCAGTGGCATCTGCGTCACCAGCCCGCGCAAACGATTGGCGCGTGTATAGGTAATGGGGCCACCCAGGCCGATCATGAATCCAAGCTCCCAGAGCTGCCGTGCCTGCTCTGGACTGCCGGAAAAACTGTGCACTACGCCCTTGAGTCCGCCAACCCGGCGGATGCGCAGAATTACTTCATCCAAGGCACGGCGCGCATGCACGATCAGCGGTAGCTGGAAGTCCCGCGCGACCTCAAGTTGGCCCTGGAAGTACATGCGCTGTGCTGCCGGCTCGAGATTGTCGACAAAGAAATCCAGCCCGCATTCCCCAATGGCGCAAGGCTTTTCGCGCTCCACCCAATCGCGCAGTTGCTGCAGGTGCTCGGGGCGGTGCTCCGGCAGGAACATCGGGTGCAGACCGTAAGCCGCATGCAGTCCAGCGCCGGTCGCGCACACCTCGCGCAGCTTGGGCCAGCTGGCCGCGGTCACCGCCGGCACGATCTGCATGCCCACGCCGGCAGCGCCGGCGCGGGCGACCACCGCCTCCCGGTCGATGTCGAATTCCGCGGCATCCAGATGGCAGTGGCTGTCGACCAGCTGCACGGCTCAGCGCTTGCCCGGCAGAATCGGCGGCTCGACCGGGTCCTTGCGCCGCTTCCAATTGGCCAGCAACAACGTACTCAGGCCAAACAGGATCTCATCGACAAACGGAATCGGATCGGGCAGCAGCATGCTGATGACGAACAGCGCACCGGTCAGTTTGAACAGGGTGGGGTAGCGCAGCTTGCGTGCCCATTCCAGAAACGGCGACAACATCATGCTCGACATGGCGTATCCAGATGAAGAGGGGTTCAGCTTGCCCCCAGGGATCAGGGCCGGCGTGCTGAATATTGCGTCGAGTTGAATGATTTCGATAGGGTGAGGGCAGAAATACTGGCCTCTGTTCAGCTTGCCCATGCTGGAATCCCCCCAACACAGACGCGGCCAACCGCACGGAGACAGATCATGAAGAGCACAACCACGACCGTTTTGGTTGCCGCCGGCGCGCTGCTGGTAGGTGGCATCGCCACCGCCGCCTTCATGCAGGGCCGCGACAAGGCCAGCACCGCGCCGCTGGTGGAAGGGAGCCGTCCGGTATTGGACAGCTCGCCGCTGGTGGACGATGCGGCTGTTACGGGCAAGGTGGAGAACCCGGCCGAGCCGCAGCTGCAATATGCCGACGTGCTCAAGGTGGCACCGGTCACGCAGAAGGAGCGCGTCTACGGCACGGTGACTGGCAGCGAGCCGATCCGTGAAACCTCCACCACCAGCACCCCGCATGAAGTCTGCGAGGATGTGGTGGTACAGGAGCGCCTGCCCGAGCGTGACGGCAACGTTGGCGGCACCGTCGCTGGCGCGGTGATTGGTGGCCTGCTGGGCAACCAGATCGGCGGCGGCAATGGCAAGAAGGCGGCAACCGCTGCAGGTGCCGTGGCCGGTGGCGTGATCGGCAACCAGGTCGACAAGCGCCACGTTGGTGGTCGCGTGGTCAACCGCACCGAGCGCCAGTGCCATACCGAGCAGCGCACTGCCGAGTCCAGCCGAATCACTGGCTACAACGTCAGCTACCGCAAGCCCGATGGCAGCACTGGCACGATGCGCATGGACAGCCGCCCGGGCGAGCGTGTATCGCTGGGCAATGCCAACCAGACCGTTGGCTATGACGTGACCTACCGTTACGAAGGTGCGGAGAAGACCGTGCGCATGCAGGACCGCCCCGCCAGTGATCGTCTGCCGGTCATCAATGGCCAGTTGGTGACGCAGACCGCGGCGATGGCGCCGGCGGACAGCCGACAGTAACCATCGCAAGCTGTAAACCTGCTTGTTTCAGCAGTTGAGTTACCGGAATCCGATGCCAGTTCTCTGGCATCGGATTTTTTATTGTTTTGTGGGGAGCGGCGTAAGCCGCGAAGCCCGCACACGATCGGGTGGCGCGAAAACCTCTTCAGGGAGCGAACAGTGTCAGCTTCGCGGCTTATGCAGCTCCCACAAACGGGCGCCAGCAAGGCAGCGTCCGTTTGACCAGTTGGGCTGGCCGGCGCAAGCTCGGCGTCCTTGTTTACCGCACACAGGAACCGTGATGAGTGTCTTCGAGCTCCGGCTGGAAACCGAACGACTGCTGCTGCGTCCACCGGCTGCCGAGGATTTCGATGCCTTCGCTGCGTTCTGCGCCGATCCGCGCACCATGCAACATCTTGGCGGCGTACAGGTGCCATCGGTTGCATGGCGCAGCCTGGCGGCACTGACCGGGAGTTGGCAGCTGCTGGGCTATTCGATGTTCTCGGTGATTGAAAAAAGCAGCGGACGCTGGATAGGCAGGGTCGGGCCCTGGCAGCCGCATGGATGGCCTGGCACGGAAGTGGGCTGGAGCATTGCCTCGGAGTTCTGGGGTCGCGGCTATGCACCGGAGGCCGCACGGGCAAGCATCGACTGGGCGTTCGATACGCTCGGTTGGCAGGAAGTGATCCACACCATCGAACCGGCCAATACCAACTCGGTGGCGGTGGCGCGCAAGCTGGGCTCAAGCCTGCTGCGACAGGCGCGGTTGCCAGCGCCTGCCGATATCGAGGTGGATGTGTGGGGGCAATCCAGGCAGCAGTGGATATCACACCGCTGAGGGCGCACTTTGCTGCGGTCGCAGCTTTACCGCGGTGCCTGTGATCCGGTCAGATGGAGGCTGTCGTCTGCCATTCGGTAGCGGGGAGCGGATCAGTGAGTGTTTCGGGTGCTGGGTTGCGGGTCTACGGCATGTCCTCGTCGGGCAACTGCCACAAGGTGCGGCTGCTGCTGGAACAGTTGGGCACGCGTTACGATTGGGTCGAGGTGAACAGCGCCGAAGGCCAGACCCGCACCCCGGAATTCCTCGCGCTCAACCCCAACGGAAAAGTGCCACTGGTGCAGCGCTCCGATGGTCGGGTGCTGGTCGAATCCAATGCGATCCTGTTCTGGCTGGCTGAAGGCACGCCGTACCTGCCCACTGATGGCTGGCAGCGGGCGCAGGCCTTGTCGTGGATGTTCTTCGAACAGTACAGCCATGAGCCCTACATCGCCGTTGCACGTTTCATCAGTATCTGGACGCCGCCGGATTCGCCGCGTCGTGATGACCTGCCGCGTCTGCGCGAGCGGGGCCATGCTGCGCTGGCGGTGATGGAGCGCCACCTGCAGGATAATCCCTGGTTCACCGGCCCGGACTATGGCGTGGCCAATATTGCACTGTTCGCCTATACCGCAGTTGCCGAAGACGGTGGCATTGGCCTGTCGCCGTATCCGGCAATCCAACGCTGGCTGCAGGCGGTACAGGCCCAGCCGGGTTTCATGCCGATACTCGCGGGCTGAACAATCTCATTTGATGCTTGATTCCGTCGTCTCACTTGTTTGCTGTGGAGCCTGTCTGCATGTTTGCTCGTGTACCGAATCCCATCCCGGCCCGCATGAAGGGCCTGAACCGCGCTGAAATCTGCGATACCAACTTCATTGAATTCGTCAGCGCGCTGGCGCCGGGCCCGGCTCAAGGTCCGCAGCCGGCCGCGCCGATCCTGCCCGGTAGCGCCTTGGATGCCCAAGGTTTCCGCGAGCTGTTTGAATCGCAGTTGATCAGTCGTCACCTGGACCTGATGGCGCGCGTGCTGCGCGTGCAGAACAAGGTCTTCTACACGATTGGTTCGTCCGGCCATGAAGGCAACGCAATGGTGGCGCGTGCCGCCCGGCACACTGATCCGGCTTTCCTGCACTACCGTTCCGGCGGCTTCATGGCCGAGCGTTTCCGCAAGTTGCCGGGCATGGATCCGGTGATGGACTCGGCGCTGTCCTTTGCCGCCAGCAAGGACGATCCGGCCAGCGGTGGCCGCCATAAAGTGTGGGGCAGCAAGCCGTTGTGGGTGCTGCCGCAGACTTCGACCATCGCTTCGCACCTGCCCAAGGCGCTGGGCACGGCGATGGCCATCGAAGCGGGCAAACGACTGGGGCAGGGCCTGCCGATTCCCGATGACAGCATCACCATCTGTTCGTTCGGCGATGCCTCGGCCAATCACGCCACCGCCCAGACCGCGTTCAATGCAGCGGCCTGGAGCAGCTTCCAGAAGCTGCCGGCGCCGGTGCTGTTCGTCTGCGAAGACAATGGCATCGGCATCTCGGTGAAGACCCCGGAAGGCTGGATCGCCGAGAGCTTCCGGCATCGCCCGGGGCTGGACTACTTCCATGCCGACGGTCTGGATCTGGTCAACGGTTACGCCGACGTACAGCGCGCGGTTGAGCATTGCCGGCGTACACGGCGACCGACCTTCCTGCACCTGCGCACCACCCGGCTGATGGGCCATGCCGGCACCGACTTCGAGATTGAATGGCGCGCATTGGAAGAATTGTGCGCGGTGGAGGCTGGCGATCCGCTGCTGCGTTCGGCGCAGGTGGCGGTGGAATCCGGGCTGATGGACAAGGCTGAAGTGCTGGCCCTGTACGAACACACCCGCCAGCGTTGTTTCGCTGCGGCCGAAGATGCCGACAAACGCCCACGCCTGACCGCGCTGCAGGATGTGATCGCGCCGCTGGCGCCGTACACACCAGACAAGGTGCAGGCCGAGGCGACGCGCGCGGATTACAGCGAGCGACGCCTGCAGGTGTTCGGCAGCGAGGCCGGTCTGCCCGAGAATCAGCCAGGCAAGCATCTGGCAGTGCAGATCAACCAGGCCCTGCACGATCTGTTCGCCAAGTACCCGGAGACTTTGCTGTTCGGCGAGGACGTGGCGCAGAAGGGCGGCGTCTACACCGTCACTAAGGGTCTGCAGAAGGCATTTGGTCCGCGACGTGTGTTCAATACCCTGCTCGACGAGACCATGATCCTGGGCATGTCCCAGGGCTTCGCCAACATGGGTATGTTGCCGCTGCCGGAAATCCAGTACCTGGCCTATCTGCATAACGCGGCCGATCAGGTTCGCGGCGAGGCCTGTTCACTGCAGTTCTTCTCCAATGACCAGTACCGCAACCCGATGCTGATCCGCATCGCCGGGCTGGGCTATCAGAAAGGCTTTGGTGGCCACTTCCACAACGACAATTCGATCGCTGCCATCCGCGACATCCCGGGACTGGTGGTGGGCTGCCCATCGCGCGGCGATGATGCCGCGGCAATGCTGCGCACGCTTGCGGCCCTGGCCAAGGTCGACGGGCGGGTCTGCGTGTTCCTGGAGCCGATCGCGCTGTACATGACCAAGGACCTGCATGCCGCTGGCGATGGCCAATGGCTGTTCCCGTATCCAGCGCCGGATCAAGCGCTGACGTTGGGCGAGGGCAGGGTCTATGGCGAGGGCAATGATGACCTGCTGATCATCAGCTACGGCAATGGTGTGCCGATGGCGCTGCGTGCAGCCAGAACCATCGAGCAGCAGCACGGATGGAAGGTGCGGGTGGTGGATCTGCGCTGGCTGGTGCCGCTCAATGCCGGCTATATCGCTGAGCAGGCCAGGGGCGCGAAGCGCATCATCGTGCTCGACGAAGGCCGCCAGAGCGCCGGCGTGGGCGAGGGCGTGATCACCGCCCTGGTCGAAGCCGGCCATGGGCAGGTGCCGTTGCGCCGGGTGACCGGTGTGGATACCTATACACCGTTGGCTGGTGCGGCCTTGCTGGTGTTACCCAGTGATGCCGATGTGGTGGCAGCGGCGGCGGAGTTGGCGTGAGCCGCTAGCGTTTCTTTGTGGGAGCGGTGTAAACCGCGAAGCTGGCAATGCTGAAATCACCAGCACCTGCGACCTGACTGATCTGTGGCTTCGCGGCTGACGCCGCTCCTGCAGCACTGCTCCCTCCCTTTGGCGCAGGCAAGGGGAGGGGTTGGGGAGGGGTTGGCTTTTGGGCCTTCAAAGGCTGCCAGCTTCGCGGCTGACGCCGCTCCCACAAAACTGCCGAAACCATCGCCATCTTGCAGGCAAACAAAACCCCGCCGAAGCGGGGTTCTGTTTTCAGGCATGCAGCGCTGGATCAGCTATTGGCCTTCAGCTTGGCCAGGCGCAGCCAGGTGTCGACCACGGTGTCCGGGTTCAGTGACACCGACTCGATGCCTTCCTGCATCAGCCACTCGGCCAGATCCGGATGGTCGGACGGGCCCTGGCCGCAGATGCCGACGTACTTGCCCTTGGCACGTGCGCTCTTGATGGCCATCGACAGCAGCTTCTTCACCGCCGGGTTCCGCTCGTCGAACAGGTGCGCGACGATCGAGGAATCGCGGTCCAGGCCCAGGGTGAGCTGGGTCAGGTCGTTGGAACCGATCGAGAAGCCGTCGAAGATTTCCAGGAACTCATCGGCCAGCAGTGCGTTGGACGGCACTTCGCACATCATGATGATCTTCAGGCCGTTCTCGCCCTGCTTCAGGCCGTTGGCGGCGAGTACTTCCACCACCTTGCGGCCTTCTTCCAGGGTGCGCACGAACGGGATCATCACCCAAAGGTTCTCCAGGCCCATTTCGTTGCGCACGCGCAACACGGCCTGGCATTCCAGTGCGAAGGCCTTGGAGAAGCTCGGGTCGACGTAACGGCTGGCGCCGCGGAAGCCGATCATCGGGTTCTCTTCGTGTGGCTCGTAATTGCTGCCGCCGATCAGGTTGGCGTACTCGTTGGACTTGAAGTCCGACAGGCGCACGATCACCGGGTTCGGTGCGACCGAGGCGGTCAGGGTGGCGATGCCCTCGGCCAGGCGGTCAACATAGAAGCTCACCGGATCCTTGTAGCCGGCAATCTTCTCGTCGATCTTCTTCTTGGTGGCGGCGTCCTGGCGGTCGTATTCCAGCAGCGCATTCGGGTGAATGCCGATGTGGCTGGCGATGATCATTTCCAGGCGGGCCAGGCCGATGCCGGCGTTCGGCAGCTGGCCGAAGTCGAAGGCACGTTCCGGGTTGGCGACGTTCATCATGATCTTCAACGGTGCCGGCGGCATGTTGCCCAGATCGGTGGTGGTGCGTTCGAAGTCCAGCTTGCCGGCATAGATGAAGCCGGTGTCGCCTTCGGCGCAGCTGACGGTCACTTCCTGGCCGTCCTGGATCACCTGGGTCGCATTGCCCGAGCCGACCACGGCCGGCACGCCCAGCTCACGGGCGATGATGGCGGCGTGGCAGGTGCGGCCGCCACGGTTGGTGACGATGGCCGAGGCACGCTTCATCACCGGCTCCCAATCGGGGTCGGTCATGTCGGCGATCAGCACGTCGCCCGGCTGCACGCGGGCCATGTCGTCCAGCGACTTGACCACGCGGGCCACGCCAGCACCAATCTTGGCGCCGACGGCACGGCCTTCAGCGATCACTTCACCCTTGCCCTGCAGCGCGTAGCGCTCCATCTGGGTGGCCTTGGCGCGCGACTTCACGGTTTCCGGGCGTGCCTGGACGATGAACAGCTTGCCGCTGACGCCGTCCTTGGCCCACTCGATATCCATCGGGCGGCCGTAATGCTTTTCGATGACCAGCGCCTGCTTGGACAGTTCCTGCACGTCCTCATCGCTGATCGAGAAGGTATTGCGCACCTCGACCGGGGTGTCCTCGATCTTGACGCGCTCGCCCGGGACGTCCGAATAGACCATGCGGATCGCCTTGGAGCCCAGCGAGCGGCGCAGGATCGCCGGCTTGCCGGCATGCAGGTTGGGCTTGTAGACGTAGAACTCGTCCGGATTGACCGCGCCCTGCACGACCATTTCGCCCAGGCCGACCGAGGAGGTGACAAACACCACGTCGCGGAAGCCGGACTCGGTGTCGAGGGTGAACAGCACGCCCGACGAACCCACGCCCGAGCGCACCATCAGCTGCACACCGGCGGACAGGAACACGTCTTCATGCTTGAAGCCGTGGTGTACGCGGTAGGCGATGGCGCGGTCGTTGTACAGCGAGGCAAACACTTCCTTGACCTTGTGCACGACATCGTCGGCACCGGTGACGTTGAGGAAGGTTTCCTGCTGGCCGGCAAACGAAGCGTCCGGCAGATCTTCGGCGGTCGCCGAGGAACGCACGGCCACGGCGATGTCGCCGCCGCCGTTCTCGGCGCTCAGC
This sequence comes from Stenotrophomonas sp. STEN033, assembly GCF_056856655.1. Taxonomy (NCBI): domain Bacteria; kingdom Pseudomonadati; phylum Pseudomonadota; class Gammaproteobacteria; order Lysobacterales; family Lysobacteraceae; genus Stenotrophomonas; species Stenotrophomonas sp. STEN033. The sequence goes on along the minus strand of NZ_JBXFWM010000071.1, from coordinate 1,457 downwards.
TTTGCGTAGGCGTCGCGGATGTCCTTGTCCAGCTGCGGCTGCAGCGGGGCGTCGATCACCCAGCCGCGGATTTCCTTGCCGGCAACGGTGAGGGCAGCGACATCTTCCACGTCCAGCGTGGCCAGCTTGTCGAAAATGCGCTTGGACAGGTCGTTATGGGCGATGAAGTCCTTGAACGCCTCGGAGGTGGTGGCATAACCACCGGGGACGGACACCCCCAGACCGGCAAGATTGCCGATCATCTCCCCGAGCGAGGAGTTCTTGCCACCTACGCGGGCCAGGTCGGCCAAGCGCAGCTCATGCAACCACAGGATATTCTCGTTCAAGCGCGATGCTCCGTTGAGGCCATCGCCCGTGGCGGGCTTGGGATGGCCACGTCCGTAGGAAGAAGCCAATATGATGCAGTGCACACCGAAGCCGCACAAGCTTGTGACAATACTTTGTCTTGTGCTTGTCTTTTTCGGGACAGGCTAGGTCATCACGCTTGACCTGTGGTCAGGTTCACACTCTGAAGGGAGCTTTCATGACGGCAATCCGGCCGGTTTTCTATGTTTCCGACGGTACCGGCATCACCGCCGAGACCGTTGGCCACAGTCTGCTGACGCAGTTCAATGGCTTCAGTTTCGTGACTGATCGCATGTCGTTCGTGGACGATACCGACAAGGCGCACGAGGCGGCGGCGCGCATCCGGGCCGCCGGCGAGCGTTACCAGGTGCGTCCGATCGTCATCAGTTCCTGCGTGGATTCCAGCCTCGGCTTGATCCTGGAGGAGAGCGGGGCCCTGGTGCTGGATGTCTTTGCCCCATTCATCGGGCCGCTGGAACAGGAGCTGAGTGCCGCCAGGCACTCCAAGGTGGGTCAGGCCCATGGCATGGTGGATTTCGATACCTACCATCGCCGCATCAACGCGATGAATTTTGCGCTCAGCCACGACGACGGCATCGCCGTGAACTATGACGAGGCCGATGTGGTGTTGGTTGCTGTGTCGCGCGCCGGCAAGACTCCGACCTGTATCTACCTGGCACTGCATTACGGCATCCGCGCGGCCAATTACCCCTTGACCGAGGAAGACCTCGAGCAGGATCGCCTGCCGCCACGCCTGCGTCCGTATCGCAACAAGCTGTTCGGGCTGACCATCGACCCCGAGCGCCTGCAGCAGATCCGCCAGGAGCGGCGCCCGAATTCGCGCTATGCCAGCTTCGAAACCTGCAAGCGCGAGGTCACCGCTGCCGAGACCATGTTCCGCATGGAGCGCATCCCGACCCTGAGCACCACGCACACCTCCATCGAAGAGATCTCCAGCAAGGTCCTGAGCACCCTGAGCCTGCAGCGCGAAATGTTCTGAGCCAAGCACCACCGGTAGTGCCGAGCCGTGCTCGGCAGAGGCATTACGAGCAGACCCAGGTCGGTGTCGTATAAACAGGGGCCGCTGCCGGCGGCGGGGAGAGTGTAGATGT
>NZ_JBXFWM010000070.1:0-24912 GCF_056856655.1 Stenotrophomonas sp. STEN033 | reverse complement strand
GGGCTCTCCCGGTAAGGCCGCTGCCGAGCGTGGCTCGGCACTACGTGCGGGGTTATCGGTAAGGCCTCTGCCGAGCATGGCTCGGCACTACGTGCGGGGTTATCGGTAAGGCCTCTGCCGAGCATGGCTCGGCACTACAGGTAGTAAAAAGGCGGCGCCATTGGCGCCGCCTTTCTTTGTTGCTTGTCTCCGCTGGCTCAGCAGCAGCGGAAGCCGCTCCTGCCGCCGAAGCGGGCTTCCTGGCGTTCGCGAAAGAAGGTTTTGTAGTCCATGACCTCGCGGTCGGGATGCTTCTCGCGCATGTGCCGGACATAGTTGTCGTAGTCCGGTACGCCGCAGCAAAGCCGCGCGGTCTGCACCAGACGCCGCCAGGTGCGGCGGAACGTCTGGTACTGGCCGACGGGGACCAGCTCGGTGCCCATTACAGGTCAACCTCGTGCGGCTTCAGTGCCACGTACGGGGTTTCCTTGTCGGTGCGAACCGGCGAGCGGCGTGCAGCGGCGATGGTCATCACCGAGTACACCAGCACCGCGAACACCACGAACAGGAACAACGCGGTCAGGCCGGTGTTGATGTAGTTGTTCACCATGACCTGGTGCATCTGGTCGAAGTTCTTCGACGGTGCCAGCAGTTCGCCAGCGGCAATGGCGTCACGGTACTTGTGCGCCTGGGCCAGGAAGCCCACTGCCGGAACGTCGGAGAAGATCTTGATGAAGCCGGCTGCGGTGGTGCAGATCAGCAGCCAGATAGCCGGGACCAGCGGCACCCAGGCGTACTTGTCCTTCTTCATCTTGAACAGCACCACGGTGCACAGCAGCAGCGCCACGCCAGCCAGCATCTGGTTGGCAATGCCGAACAGCGGCCACAGCATGTTGATGCCGCCCAGCGGATCGGTCACGCCCTGGTACAGGAAGTAACCCCACAGCGCGACGCAGCCGCCGGTGGCGATGAAGCTGGCCACCCACGAATCGGTACGGCGCAGGGCCGGCACGAAGTTGCCCAGCAGGTCCTGCAGCATGAAGCGGCCCGAACGGGTGCCGGCATCGACGGCGGTCAGGATGAACAGGGCTTCGAACAGGATGGCGAAGTGGTACCAGAACGCCATCATGCCTTCGCCAGGCAGCACAGCGTGCAGGATCTGCGCGATACCAACGGCCAGGGTGGGTGCACCACCGGCGCGCGAGAGGATGGTGGTTTCACCGATCTCTGCCGCAGTGGCAGTCAGCTGGTCCGGGGTGATTGCAAAGCCCCAGTTGGTGACGACCTGGGCCGCGCGCACCACATCGGTGCCGATGATTGCGGCCGGGCTGTTCATGGCGAAGTAGATGCCCGGCTCGATGATCGAGGCGGCCACCATGGCCATGATGGCCACGAACGATTCCATCAGCATGCCGCCGTAACCGATGTAGGCGGCATGGCCTTCATTGGCCAGCAGCTTGGGGGTGGTGCCCGAGCTGATCAGCGCATGGAAACCGGACACCGCGCCGCAGGCGATGGTGATGAACAGGAACGGGAACATGCTGCCCTTCCACACTGGGCCGGTGCCGTCGGCGAACTGGGTCAGCGCCGGCATCTTCAGTTCCGGCATCACGATCAGGATGCCGATCGCCAGGCCGACAATCGTGCCGATCTTGAGGAAGGTGGACAGGTAATCACGCGGGGCCAGCAGCAGCCACACCGGCAGCACGGCGGCGACGAAGCCGTAGCCGATCAGCATCCAGGTGATCTGGATGCCGGTGAAGGTGAACATCGGACCCATCACCGGGTCGGCGGCCACCTTGCCGCCGTACCAGATCGCTGCCAGCAGCAGAATCAGGCCCACGACGGAGATCTCACCGATCTTGCCCGGGCGGATGTAGCGCATGTAGATGCCCATGAAGATTGCAATGGGCATTGTCGCGATCACCGTGAACATGCCCCAGGGGCTGCCCTCCAGTGCCTTCACCACGATCATCGCCAGCACCGCGAGGATGATGATCATGATCATGAATACGCCGAACAAGGCGATGGTGCCGGGCACCTGTCCCATTTCCTCGCGCACCAGGTCGCCCAGCGAGCGGCCGTTGCGGCGGCTGGAGATGAACAGGATCATGAAATCCTGCACCGCGCCGGCCAGCACCACGCCGGCAATCAACCATAGCGTGCCGGGCAGGTAGCCCATCTGCGCGGCCAGCACCGGGCCGACCAGCGGGCCGGCGCCTGCAATGGCGGCGAAGTGGTGGCCGAACAAGACGTGCTTGTTGGTGGGCACGTAATCCAGGCCATCGTTGTTGATGACCGCCGGGGTGGCGCGGGTGGGGTCAACGCCCAGCACCTTGTTGGCGATGAACAGGCCGTAGTAGCGGAAGGCCACCAGATACAGCGATACCGCTGCGATCACGATCCACAGGGCATTGATGTGTTCGCCGCGGCGTAGCGCCACGACGCCTAGACAGAATGCGCCAATCAGGGACAGCAGCGCCCATCCGGCTTTTGAAAAACCTTTCATCGAGTCGCCTCGCAGGGGAATGTGTCCAAGGTTCTACCCATGCAGGTCGGGGGTCAATGTGCATGGCAGCTGAAGCGGATGCGACTTTGGTCTTAGGCCCATGTCTTGTTGAACATGACTGCGGGGCGGGACTGTGCAGTGGGGATAGGCTTGGCTGGAACAAAGGGTTGCAGCTGTGGCGATTGGCTTGGCGCCCGGTGATGGCCATTGTCTGTCGCATGTTCGAGGAGGTGCCTCATGAGTAAGCAAGAATCCGCCCGGGTGATTCGCAGCATCCGTGGCATGCCCACCTCCGACGGTGCTGGCGTCCGCCTGACGCGGGTCATCGGCACGCCATCGTTGCCGGAGCTGGATCCGTTTCTGATGTTGGACGAGTTCGGCACGGACCGGGCCGAGGATTACATCGCCGGTTTCCCCGACCACCCGCATCGCGGTTTCGAAACGGTGACCTACATGCTTGATGGCCGCATGCGTCACAAGGACAACCACGGCAACGAGGGTTTGCTGACACCCGGCAGTGTTCAATGGATGACGGCTGGTCGCGGTCTGGTGCATTCGGAGATGCCCGAGCAGGAGTCCGGTCGCATGCGCGGCTTCCAGCTGTGGGTGAACCTGCCGGCGCGCGACAAGATGCGCGATCCGCGCTATCAGGAATTTGCGCCCGAGCGCATCCCGCAGTTGGCGCCGGCCGAAGGCGTTCGCGTGAAGCTAATCGCCGGTACGGTCGATGCGATCACCGGTCCGATCCAGCAGCCAGCCACCGATCCCGTCTATCTGGATATCAGCTTGAGCCCGGGTAGCGCCTGGAGCTACCGCTTGCCGGAAGGTCACAACGCCTTCGCCTATGTGTTCGAAGGCAGTGCAGTGCTGGGCGAGGGCGAGAGTGCGCGCACGGTGGAACTGCAGCAACTGGCGGTGCTGGATGAGGGCAGCCGGCTGCAGATGCGTGCCGACGCCGAAGGTGCGCGCTTGATCCTGGTTGCCGGGCGTCCGCTGCGTGAGCCGGTAGCGCGGCACGGGCCGTTCGTGATGAACACCCGCGAAGAATTGATGCAGGCCTTTGTCGACTACCAGGAAGGGCGCTTCTGAACGATGACCGGTCCCTCGTTGCAAGGACGGGACCGGTATCAATCGGGCTTCATCACCGGCCCGTTATCAACGGGCCGGTATCCGCTGTGGATCAGTTGCTGCCGGCCAACGCGGAGGGGTTGAGATTCAAGGTCTGGGTCAGGCTCTGCAGCGTGCCCAACTCAGTGGTATCGGCGGCATCGATCCAGATCTGCGCATAACGGTTCTTGTCCAGCTTGACCACGCTGATGCGACGCGACTCCAGACCGGGCAGGTCACGGCCGCCCATGTCCAACTTGTACCAATGCATCGTCTCGCCGCCGAACTCGCCTTTCTCCGCGCGCAAGGGGCGGTTCAAGACCAGGCCGGGATCACGCCCGCTCAGCATCATGTTGAGCACTGCACGGCCATCTTCGGTGGTGGCTTTGCAGACGATGAAATCGCTTTGTGTCTGTTGCTCCCAATGCAGGCCACTGCTGGCTGGCAGTGATGGGCACTGCACGGCCTGCTGGGCGGAAGCGTGGGTGCTGGCGGCAAGCGCCAGCGCAGCGGAAAAAACAAGGACAGTCTTCACTTCGCATTCCCCCAAGGAACATCGGCTCAACGGCACGACAAGAAACGTGTGGATGGTTCTGAAGGCAGTACTGGCTGGTGGGTGGTATCCCTCCCTCGGTACGTGCATCCCCATGCGCGCCAGCCAGGTTGCGACGGTATTACAAAATCCCCGTCACTTGCAAAAAGTATTTGGACCCATGAAAAACGGCCCCTTGTAAGGGGCCGTTTTGGCGAAATGCTAACGACTGAAACCAATTCAATGGCTTACTTGTCGCTACCGATCCACTTGTAGGCCAGGCCGCCGATGGCCGCACCGAGGATCGGTGCCACCCAGAACAGCCACAACTGGCTGATTGCGCCGGAGCCGGCGAACAGGGCGACGGCGGTGGAGCGGGCCGGGTTCACCGAGGTATTGGTGACCGGGATGCTGATCAGGTGGATCAGGGTCAGGGCCAGGCCAATGGCGATCGGCGCGAAGCCGGCCGGGGCGCGACCGTGGGTGGCACCCATGATGACGATCAGGAACACCGCGGTCAGCACCACTTCGCACAGGAAGGCAGCCGCAACGGTGTAGCCACCCGGCGACAGTGCCCCATAGCCGTTGCTGGCAAATGCACCTGGCTGGCTGCCATCAATCAGGAAGCTGGCATTGCCTTGGGCAATCTGCAGCAGGATGAAGGCTGCCAGGATGCCGCCCAGCACCTGGGCAACGATATAGGGCAGCAGGTCCTTGGCCGGGAAGCGACCACCGGCCCACAGGCCGATGCTCACCGCCGGGTTGAAGTGTGCGCCGGAGATGTGGCCGAACGCATAGGCACCGGTCAGTACGGTCAGGCCGAAGGCCAGGGCAACACCGACAAAGCCAATACCCAGCGGATTGCCGTCACCGCCGAACTTCGCGGCCAGTACCGCGCTGCCGCAGCCGCCCAATACCAGCCAGAAGGTGCCGAGGAACTCGGCAGCCAAACGCTTTCCCATGCTCATGATGATGTTCCCTTTGTTTTCCCCGGTGCGGGTGTGGGGAAAATAACGGAGAAGCGGGGAAGATGAGTAGGGAAATCGTTAACTATTTCTCGCTTTTCCCTGTAGTGCTTTAGGCCTATGCGTGATTTGCGGATAGCCAGTTACGGAAAAGCGGGGACGGGCAGGGGAAGGCCGTCCACGCTTCGGTGAGGGAATTGGTGTCAACCGGGTAGGGGGATGAATTCCTTGTCGTCCCCGGGGATCGTGCCGAAGCGACCATTCTGCCAATCATCCTTGGCCTGCTCGATGCGTTCCTTGGAGCTGGAGACGAAGTTCCACCACAGGTGGCGCGGGCCGTCGAGCGGCTCGCCGCCCATCAGCATTGCCTTGACAGGGGTCTTGGCGCGGAAGCGACCGCGTGCACCCGCTTCGGGAATGACCAGGTGCTGGGTGGGGATATCCACACCGTCCAGCTGGGCATCGCCTTCAAGTATGTAGAGCGCGCGTTCGACGTGGGAGTTGTCCAGGTCGATCTCGGCACCGGGCTCCAGGTCGATGGCGACGTTCAAGGTGTCAGCGAAGACCTTGACCGGCGATTCCTCGCCATAGGCACGACCGGCGATGACCCGCAGCCAGGCACCATCACGGTGCTGCTGTGGCAACTGGTCAGCGGAAAAGTGGAAGAAGCCGGGATCGGTTTCCTCATGGCTCTTGGGCAGCGCCACCCAGGTCTGCATGCCGTGCAGCGCCTGCGCGTGTTCGCGCGCCTCGGTGGGGCTGCGCTCGGAGTGGGCGATGCCCCTGCCTGCGGTCATCCAGTTGACGTCGCCGGGGCGGATGATCTGCTCCGAACCCAAGGTGTCGCGGTGGCCGATCTGCCCGGCCCACAGGAAGGTCACCGTGGCCAGGCCGATATGCGGATGCGGGCGCACGTCGATGCCCTGGCCGGGACTGAAGATGGCCGGACCCATATGGTCCACGAACACGAACGAGCCCACGCTGCGCGCCTGCAGGGTAGGCACGGCGCGGCGGACCTGGAAGCCGCCAAGGTCATGGACGCGCGGGCTGATGATGGTGGTCATGGCGGGCTGCTCCGGATTGCTTGAAGGTGCGGGCAGGATGGCATGGCTGGAGCGAAGAGGGGGTTACCGTGCGGGGAATGGATTGTTGTTTTGGTGGGAAGGGTGGAAAAGCTGGAAGCGTTACCCCTCCCCAACCCTCCCCTTCGCTGCGCGAAAGGGAGGGGGCGAAGCGGCTGCCCTCCGCGCAACCTGGGCTTTGGCCCCCTCCCTTTGCCGAAGGCAAGGGGAGGGTTGGGGAGGGGTGAGCTTCTGCTCCTGCTCTTCCTGAGAGTTCAGAGCAAGAGAACAAAACCCCTCTCCCCACAGCTACGCAGTGCCCATACCAAAACCTCCTGCAAAGAACGGATTCCATCGCGAAGGGGCTACAATCGCCGCCTCACTTCCCCATCCGGAGACCTCCGCAGTGACCCGCAAACTCGTGCTGTTGCGCCATGGCCAGAGCCAGTGGAACCTCGACAACCGCTTCACCGGCTGGGTGGACGTGGACCTGACCGAGCAGGGCCGCCAGGAGGCTGCCACCGCCGGCCGGCTGATGAAGGAAGAAGGCCTGCAGTTCGACGTGGCCCACACCTCGGTGCTCAAGCGCGCCATCCACACCCTGCAGGGTGCATTGGCCGAACTGGGCCAGGATTGGCTGCCGGTCAACAAGTCCTGGCGCTTGAACGAGCGCCACTACGGTGGCCTGCAAGGCCTGGACAAGGCCGAGACCGCCGCCAAGCACGGCGAGGAGCAGGTCAAGGTGTGGCGTCGTTCCTACGACATCCCGCCGCCGCCGATGGAGCTGGCCGATCCGGGCCACCCGATCCACGACCGTCGTTATGCCGGCCTGGATCGCAATGCGCTGCCGGCCACCGAATCGCTGGCCACCACGCTGGACCGCGTGCTGCCGTACTGGCACGACGCCATCGCCCCGCAGCTGAAGGACGGCAAGACCGTGCTGGTCACTGCCCACGGGAATTCGCTGCGCGCGCTGTACAAGTACCTCAACAACGTGAGCAAGGAAGAAATCCTCGAGCTCAACATCCCGACCGGCATTCCGTTGCTGTTCGAATTGAACGATGACCTTACCGTCAAGTCGTTCCGTTACCTGGGCGATCCGGAAGCCGCCAAGAAGGCCGCCGAGGCCGTGGCCAACCAGGGTAAGGCCAAGTAAGCGATTCGCCGGGAGTGGCACCGCTGTTGCCTGCTCCAGCGGTGAATCACTCAAAGATCGATGCCAACATGCTGGCATCGGTCTTTTTGTTTGTTTGTAGGAGCGGCGTAAGCCGCGAAGCTGGCAACGCTTGAATCGCCGGCCCAGCTGTCATCTGATGATCTCCCTGCTTCGCGGCTGACGCCGCTCCCACAATAAGATCCGGCTTAGCGTCGTGTGAGTGATGCCTGGGAGTAGCGTTGCGGATCAGCGACGGCACGCCGGGTCGGCTTGGCATACCCGGTTGTCGCGTTCGGCAGCCTGTTTGCCCAAGCTGAGCCCGACGACCAGCTGGAACATGAGCGCTACCAGGACCAGGCTGGCGATCCACAGGCCGATCTTCATCCGGTCAGCTGGACTGATCGCCGCAGCCCTGGCTGCCGGGCTGGCGATGGATTCGCCAGTATCGAGGAGGTCCCCCGCCGCAACCTCCAGCGCAGCCGCAACCGCCATCCGTGACTCAACCGAGGCGTTGCCTTCGGTTTCCAGTCGTTGCACCGTGCGCGGGCTCAAACCGCAGATGCTGGCCAGGTGTTCCTGCGACCAGCCGCGGGCTTCGCGCAGTTGCTTGATCCGCTTTCCGTCGATCTTCACTGTTTCATCTTCCATGCCGCGCTCCTGCCGATGTTAGCTGAGCTGCGAGGCTGCCGGACAACAGCGCTCGACAACACGACAGAAAGCCGACAGCAGTGTGTCGTCCCAAAGGAATCAACGGCTTGCGTGCTTCCAAGGTGCCGGCAGAACTGCTCCTCCGCGCGCATGCAGTTGAGAGGGACAGTCTTCGGATGGGGCTGTGCCATGCCATCATCGGGCATTGATCACGATGACTGGAGTGTCTGCTTGAGCAAATGGATGATGTCGGTAGTGGCAATGGTGGCGCTGAGCGCCTGTAGTGGTGCTCACCAAGCTGCGCCCAACGCCACACCGGAAGCGGCTGCCGCAAAGCCTGCAGCAGCAAGCGCGCAGCGTGGCGAAGGCAACCCTTATGAAGTGCTGGGCAGTGAGGTCTGGGACGTGCCGGATCCGGTCAGTGGTCGCGACTACCAGGTGTTCGTGGCCTTGCCGGCCGGCTACGCCGACAACCCGGACAAGCGCTACCCGGTGCTGTACGTCACCGATGCCGACTATGCTTTCCCGCTGGTCTGGCAGATGGCGCGGCGTTTGAATATCGAAGGCCGCAAGATCGAGGATTTCATCCTGGTCGGCCTGTCCTATGCCAAGGGCGAGGGCGGCATGCAGAGCCGCCGCCGCGATTACACGCCAACCACCAGGGGCCCGAGTGGATCGCCGGCCGATGCCGTGCACGGTGGCGCCAGCGACTACATCAGCTACCTGGAAACGCAGGTGCTGCCCTTCGTGGCCAAGCGCTTCCGCAGTGACGAAAGCCGGCGCATGTTCCTCGGCCATTCCTACGGTGCCTTGCTGGGGACGCAGGTGCTGCTGGAACGCCCGCAATTGTTCAATGGCTACATCCTCGGCAGCCCGTCGTACTGGTTCGACAAGCACGAGATGGAGCGTCGACTGGCCGCGGCAGGCAAGCCCGCCGAGCTCCCGGTGCGGGCCTATATGTATGTCGGCGAGTATGAGTCGATGCAGCACGGCGGCGATGCCGACATGGTGGTGGATGCGCAGCGCATGATCGGTCTGCTGGGCGCGCGTGGCGGCCAGTCACTGGAGCTGAAGCTGGACGTGCTCAATGACGAGGACCATCTCAGTGTCGCGCCGCGTGGCTTCATGCATGGTTTGAAGTACCTGCTGTCCGCGCCAAAGGGCTGAGTCGCCCAATCCCCAGGGTCGGGCCCGGCACGCACAGCGGCCGGGCCGGGCTTGCGCTACCACGACCAACGGCAGGTGTGCCGACCTGCGGCTTGGCTAGACTGCGTTCAATCCCTGCCACCCGCGCCACGCCATGTCCTCGCCGCCAACCACGCATCGGATCGATGCCGCGCAGGGCCCAAGCCGACGCCGGGTGTTCAGCGGCGAGCACCTGGCTGCACGGGTCAGCTGGTACGCGCCGGGTGAGCGCATGCACCGACACGCGCACGACCAGAACCTGCGTAGCCGCACAACGTAAAAGCCCGGCATTACGCCGGGCTCTCGTGCAGCAAGGTGATCCGTTGCGGCTTACTTGAAATCCAGAGTCTTCTCGAAGGACTTCAGTTCATGCCGCGCCATTGCCAGGTTGGCGTGGGTGCGGTCGAGCACGACGTACAGGAACAGATCCTTGCTGCCGTCCAGCGGGCGGATCAGGTGGTACTGCTTGGACAGGGTGAGCAGGATGTCTTCCACCACGTCGCTCAGGCCCAGTGAACTGGCTACGCGGCGCTTGGCGCGCACGACATCCGCGTTGCCGGCAGCGGCGACCTCCATATTGATGGAGCCGCCACCCAGGGTGCCCAGCGCCATGCCGCTGTCGCTGTCCACCAGTGCGGCGCCGATGAAACCCGCAATTTCGCTCAAAGCATCAAGTTTTACGTTTGCAGCCATTTCTCATCCAATGAAGTAACGATTTCTACAAAAGCAAAGCCCGCACCGGTCCTGCCAGGGCGAGCGGCCGCGCAGCATAACGAAAACAGTTGAGCGTATGCGAACCAATCAGGTATGCGGCCCGCAACAGCGCGTCCTGTTACGGCGGCAGGTGTTGGATAGCGCGGTCAATGCGCGCGGCAGTGCGCGCAGGAGGCCTTCATCTCGCACTGGATGGAGGCTGTTGGCACGCCTGTCAGCATGGCGTCCACCCGCTGCGGAAAGCGGCAATGGAACCGTCACGGCCAGTTTACGGGCAAGTCGCAGAATGGCCCTCAACGGACGCGTGCCCATGCAGACAGGGGAGGGTGCCTTTCCACCATTGGCCATCACAATCAGCAGGAGCACACGTCATGAACAAGCCGGCAGTGGTTCTGGTACATGGTTTCTGGGGCGGGGCCGCGCATTGGGCGCAGGTGATACTGGAACTCAGGCGGCTGGGTTACCAGGATATCCGTGCGGTTGAAAATCCGCTTACTTCGTTGGCCGATGACGCCGAACGCACCCGCAAGATGGTGGCGCAGATCGAGGGACCGGTGATCCTGGCAGGGCATTCCTACGGCGGCGCGGTGATCAGCCAGGCAGGTAACCAGGCCAATGTGACAGCGCTGGTGTTCATTGCCGCGTTTGCTCCGGATGCCGGTGAAAGCCCCGGCGGCATCACCCAGCAACATCTTCCCGCCGCGGCCCCGAACCTGGCGCCTGACAGTGATGGTTACCTGTGGTTGAAGGCCGACAAATTCCACGAGAGTTTCTGTCAGGACCTGCCCGAAGAACAGGGTTTCGTCATGGCGGTGACACAGAAGGCGCCCTTGGCCAGCACCTTCGGTGACGCCGTCAGTGACCCCGCCTGGAGGCACAAGCCGAGCTGGTACCAGATATCCAGCCAGGACCGGATGATCGCACCGGAGAATCAGCAGGCCATGTCCGCCCGCCTCAATGCGCGCAAGGTGATCACCCTGGAGGCCGGGCATGCGTCATTGGCATCGCATCCGGCGGAGGTTGCGGCCTTGATCGATGAGGCTGCGGCAGCTACAGCCGGCTGAAGAGATGCGCCGGCAAGTGTGGCTGCATCCTGGCAGTCGGCAGGGCGACGGTCTTAGCGGAAGAACTGGCTCGGTGTCAGTCCAAAGCGGCGCTTGAACATCGTGGCGAAAGCGCTGGGACTCTCGTAGCCCAGCGCCAAGGCCACGTCGATGACCTTCTCGCCAACTGCCAATTGTTCCAGGGCACGCAGCAACCGCGCCTGTTGCCGCCATTGGCCGAAGGTCATGCCCAGCTCGCGCGCGCACAGGCGCTGGATGGTTTTCACGTCCACCTGCAGGCGCGCGGCCCAGTCCTGCAGGGTGGACGCATCGTCGGGATGCCGCTCCAGCCGCCGACCGATCTGGCGCAGGCGCGGGTCTCGCGGTTCGGGCAGATGCAGTGGCAGGACCGGCAAGGTCTGCACTTCGTCCAGGATCAGGCGCATCAGGCGGCCATCGCGGGAGTCTTCGGCATAGGAAGGGGCGATCTGCGCGGCGGCGCGTATCAGCGCGGCCAGCAAGGGCGTGATCGAGACCGCCGATGGCGTTGCCGGTGCCTGCGGCATGCAGTGCGGCAGGATGTACAGGCTGCGCATCTGTACCGCACCGATGCAATGTACCTGGTGGCCGACACCGGCCGGCATCCAGATTGCACGTGTGCTCGGCACCACCCAGCGGCCCATGCCCGCGCGTACCACCAGCACGCCGGTTTCCGCGTACACCAACTGGTGGCGGTCCGGGTGGTGGTGCAGCGGGATCAGCGTGGTGGCCGCGTAGTCGCGGGCCTTGCAATACACCGCCGTGTTGGGGCCGGCCGGCAGCGGCAAGCGCCGGCCTTTACGGTTGCTGGTGTCCTTTTCAAGAAGATGCATGACCATATCGCGCAGGATGGGCGGCGAGGGGGAATCTACCATGCCGGCCTCCCCTCGGTTTCATGGCCATCCCATGTCGTCCACCGCTTCCGATATCAGTGCTGCTCCGTCCCCTCAGCGTCGCCCGGTCGCGGTGGGCGTGCTTGCGGCGATCAGCAGTTCGCACCTGGTCAACGACATGATGCAGTCGCTGATCCTGGCGCTGTACCCGATCTTCAAGGGCCAGTTCCACCTGAGCTTCGCCCAGGTGGGCCTGATCACGCTGACCTACCAGCTCACCGCGTCGCTGTTCCAGCCCTTGATCGGCCTGCGCACCGACAAGCGGCCGGCGCCGTATTCGCTGCCGATGGGCATGTTGTCCACCTTGTGTGGCCTGTTGCTGCTGGCGTTCGCGCCGAACTTCGTGACGGTGCTGGTGGCGGCGATGTTGGTCGGCATCGGCTCGGCGATCTTCCATCCGGAATCCTCGCGCATCGCGCGGCTGGCTTCCGGTGGTCGCCATGGCCTGTCGCAGTCGGTGTTCCAGCTTGGAGGCAACGCCGGCACTGCGGTGGGCCCGCTGCTGGCTGCGGCGGTGATCGTGCCGAATGGGCAGCGCAGCGTGGCCTGGTTTGCCTGTGCGGCGCTGTTGGGCATTGGCTTGCTGACCTACGTCAGCCGTTGGTACCAGCAGCATCTGCTGGCCGTGGCCGCGCAGCCCAAGGCCGCGGCCAAGCCGGCCAATCTGTTGCCGCCGAAAACCGTGGCCTGGGTGATCGGCATCCTGCTGGTGCTGATCTTCAGCAAGTACTTCTACATCGCTGGCTTGAGCAGCTACTACACCTTCTATCTGATCCAGAAGTTCCACGTGTCGGTACAGAGCGCGCAGTTGCACCTGTTCGGTTTCCTCGCGGCGTCGGCGGCTGGCACTCTGCTTGGCGGGCCGTTGGGTGACCGCATTGGTCGCAAGCCGGTGATCTGGGCCTCGATCCTGGGTGTGGCACCGTTCGCCCTGATCCTGCCGTACGCAGACCTGCAATGGACCATGATCCTGACGATGGTCATCGGCTTTGTGTTGTCCTCGGCGTTCTCGGCCATCCTGGTCTATGCACAGGAGTTGATGCCCAACCGCATCGGCACGGTGTCCGGCCTGTTCTTCGGCTTCGCCTTCGGCATGGGTGGGTTGGGTGCCGCGGTGCTGGGCGTGCTCGCCGACCACACCAGCATTCTCTGGGTCTACAAGGTGATCTCGTTCCTGCCGCTGCTGGGCATCGTCGCCGCCTTTCTGCCCAACCCGCGCGCGCGCTGAGGTGTGGATATGCAACGCCCGGCCGTGGCCGGGCGTTGTTGCCCTGGGAACTTCAGGGTGCCGCTCGGTTCTGCGCGGCTTGGTACCAGTGTTGGCTGCGGTTGACGAGGTACACCACGGAAAGCATCACCGGCACTTCGATCAGCACGCCGACCACGGTGGCCAGGGCTGCACCGGAATGCACACCGAACAGGCTGACGGCGGTAGCCACCGCCAACTCGAAGAAGTTGCTGGCACCAATCAGCGCGGAAGGGCCGGCGACGCAATGGGCCACACCCAGCTTGCGGTTGAGCAGATAGGCCAGACCTGCATTGAAATAGACCTGCAGCAGGATCGGCACGGCGAGCAGGGCGATGATCAGCGGCTGTTCAATGATCTGCCTGCCCTGGAAGCCAAACAGCAGCAACAGCGTGGCCAGCAAGGCAGTCAATGACAGCGGCCCCAGCCGTTCCAGCACGCTATCCAGACGCGCCTGCCCGCCACTGCGCAGCAGCCATCGGCGTAGCAGCACGGCAATTGCGACCGGCAGCAGGATATACAGCGCCACCGAGAACACCAGCGTTGCCCAGGGCACGTTGATTGCCGAAATGCCCAGCAACAGCGCCACCAACGGGGCGAACGCCAGCACCATGATGGCGTCGTTCAAGGCCACCTGGCTCAAGGTGAAGTTGGCATCGCCACGGCACAGGTTGCTCCACACGAACACCATTGCGGTGCAAGGCGCGGCAGCCAGCAGGATCAGGCCGGCCATATACGAATCAATCTGCTCGGCTGGCAACCACGCCGCAAACAGGTGGCGCAGGAACACGCCGCCCAGCAGTGCCATCGAGAAGGGCTTCACCGCCCAGTTGATGAACACGGTGACGCCGATGCCGCGCCAGTGCTGGCCCACCTGGCGCATCGCCCCGAAATCGACCTTCAGCAGCATCGGAATGATCATCAGCCACACCAGTACGGCCACCGGCAGGTTGACCTTGGCCAGTTCCATGCCGCCGAGCCGCGCGAATGCCGCCGGGAAGAGATGGCCAAGCAGGGTGCCGGCGAGGATGCACAAGGCCACCCAGACGCTGAGGTAGCGCTCGAACAGGCCCATGCGCACGACTTGTCCGGTCACCGCGTGTCCCCATCGTCGGCTGCCATCACGCCGATGGCATCCAGTGCGGACTGCAGTGACTGACGGTCATCCCATACGGTAGGGGGCAGGGCAAGCAGCGCCCGCAGGCGCGCTTTGATGATGCGGTGTGCCCGTGCGAATGCGGTACGCTTGGCCGCGTCATCGCCTGCAACCGCAGCCGGATCCGGTTGCCCCCAGTGCGTGCGCACGAAGTCGCCAAACACCACCGGGCAGGTTTCGGCGGCTGCGGCGTCGCAGACCGTAACGACCAGATGCAGGCGTGGGGCATCGGCAACGGTGAATTCGTCCCAGGATTTGCTGCGTAGGCCGTCGCTGGCGAAACCTTCGGATTGCAGTTGCGCGATCGCGAATGGGTTGACCGTGCCCGTGGGTTGGCTGCCCGCACTGAAGGCAGCAAACCGGTGGCCGCCCCAGGCCCGCAAGCTGGCTTCGGCAAGCACGCTGCGGGCACTGTTGCCGGTGCACAGGAAGAGGACGTTGCGGGTCATGGCGATGGCTCGGTGCAGACAAGTGATTTGAGCAGGCAGGCGGCGCGGTTTGCGCGCATGCCGGCGGGTGGGTTCAGCAGCAGGTCTTGGCCTGCGTGGTGTTGCAGTTCGGGTCGGGCGAGCCCGCGCAGCAGTTCTCCGTGAGGTACGCCAGCAAGGCATTCATGGCCGGGTAGTTGGCCCGGTAACAGACATTGCGGCCGAGGTTCTCGCTCTGTACCAGTCCGGCTTGCACCAGTTCCTTGAGATGGAAGGACAGCGTCGCATTGGGCACGGACAGCGCCGCGGCAATGTCGCCGGCCATGCGTCCTTGCGGGCCGGCCTCCACCAGCAGGCGAAAGGCGGCAAGACGGGTCGCGTGGCCGAGCGCGGTGAGGCCGGCTATTGCCTGATTCATTTCCATATTTCTAGAATAGTCGAATGAATAAGAGCGAGCAAGCCATGTCTGATCCACTCCCGAACATCGATCCCCAACTGCTCCCGGACCTGCAGGCCGACCTG
Organism: Stenotrophomonas sp. STEN033; assembly: GCF_056856655.1. Taxonomy (NCBI): domain Bacteria; kingdom Pseudomonadati; phylum Pseudomonadota; class Gammaproteobacteria; order Lysobacterales; family Lysobacteraceae; genus Stenotrophomonas; species Stenotrophomonas sp. STEN033. Next base: position 9,729 of record NZ_JBXFWM010000070.1, on the reverse strand, counting down.
TTGGGTGCCGAATCGTGCACGCACCGGCCGCGCATCCTGTTGCTTTACGGCTCGCTGCGGCCGCAATCGTTCAGCCGCAAACTGGCGTTGGAAGCCGAACGCGTGCTGCAGCAACTGGGCGCGGAAACCCGCTTGTTCGATCCGCACGATCTGCCGCTGCTCGATAGTTGTGGCAGGGAGCATCCAAAGGTGCAGGAGTTGCGGGCGCTTTCCCTTTGGTCGGAAGGGCAGGTATGGGTATCGCCGGAGCGGCACGGCACGCTGACGGGGGTGTTCAAGAACCAGATCGACTGGCTGCCGCTGGAAGATGGCAGCGTGCGTCCTGCCCAGGGGAGGACCCTGGCGGTGATGCAGGTGTGCGGAGGCTCGCAGTCCTTCAATGTGGTCAACACCCTGCGCGTGCTTGGCCGTTGGATGCGCATGGTCACCATCCCCAACCAATCCTCGGTACCCAAGGCCTGGCAGGAATTTGATGAACACGGGCGCATGCGGCCCTCGCCGTACTACGACCGGGTGGTCGACGTGATGGAAGAGCTGATGAAGTTCACCATGATGGTGCGCGGGCGCAGCGATTACCTGGTCAGCCGCTACAGCGAGCGCAAGGGGGCAGCCGAAGCCGCCCAACTGGCGCGCGCGGCGGGGGTGGTTGAAGCCAGCGCGCCCTGAGTTGCCGCGACCTGCCCCCCTCTCTTTCGCTGCGCGCAGGGGAGGGCTGGGGAGGGACAGTCCTTGCGTTTGTACCCGAATCGTCCGATCACGCATGCAGTGGCTCGTGATCTGGTTGTGCATCAGCGCAAGAGGTGGAGGCGCATGTGCCGGTTTGGGATGCATGCGCTCTTCCATGTGTGCACGATGTTGCACGTTTTGTAGTGTTTGTGCATTATTTGGTTGAGGGATCCATTCGCGCCCCACGGCGATCCCGATGCCGCTTGGGCTTATTCCCAGCCAGATCCACATCGCTGCAGAACGCCATCACATGACTGCCCCGGACCCCGACGCGCTGCCGCAGGAGCGCCAGCAACGCATCCTCGACTTGCTCCGCAAGCAGGGCCGGGTGGTGGCCAATGAGCTGGCACTGGCGTTCGCGGTTTCCGAGGATTCCATCCGCCGTGATCTGCGTGAGATGGCCGCCAAAGGCCTGTGTCGGCGGGTGTATGGCGGGGCGTTGCTGCCGACGCCGCAGTTCGACGCGTTGCCCGAACGGGTGGGGCGGGATGATCCGGAGCGCAGTGCCCTGGCCGCCCACGCCGCCTCGCTGCTGTTGCCAGGGCAGGTGGTGCTGATGGATGCCGGTTCCACCAATGTCGCTATCGCCCGCGCGCTGCGGGGCACGGCTTTGACCGCGGTCACCAATTCACCGGCCGTTGCCGATGCCTTGTCTGGTGCGCAGGCCGCCGAGGTGGTGATGATCGGTGGCAGGATCGATCCGCGCAGTGGCGGCGCCATCGGCTCCATTGCCTTGCAGCAGCTGGCCGAACTGCAGGCCGATGTCTGCATCCCCGGTATCTGCGCGGTCGATCCTGAGACCGGCATCTGGGGCATCAATGCAGAGGAATGTGCGTTCAAGCAGGCGATGCTGCAGGTCAGCGCTACCACGCTGATCGTCGCCGGCAACGAGAAGCTTGGCGCGCGTGGCAGTTTCCGCATCGCCGGTATCGAGCAGGTTGATCAACTGCTGATCAGCGACCGCGTCGGCACGGAAATGCAGGAACGGCTGGCCCCCTTCGCCCAGCGGCTGCACCGGGTTGTCGTCGCAAAAGACTGATGCAGTGGCTTGATCGCGCGCACCGGCAATGGAAACAACAAGGAACAACAAGTGACGCATCCAACAGGACTACAGCGCAGCCAGCAGATGGCCACGCGCGCAGCCTTCTTCGTTCCCGGCTTCGCGATTGCATGCTGGGCACCGCTGGTGCCGTTTGCCAAGGCCCGCGCTGGTCTTGATGACGCATTGCTGGGGGTGTTGCTGCTGTGCCTGGGCTTGGGCTCGCTGTTGTCCATGCCGCTGGCAGGCATGCTGGCCGCGCGCCATGGTTGCCGGAAGGTGATGCTGGCTACCGTATTGATGATGGTGCTGATGCTGCCCTTGCTGGCACTTGCATCCACGCCGCTGACCATCGGTGCCGTACTGCTGGTGTTCGGTGCCGGCATCGGTGCCATGGACTGCGTGATGAACATGCAGGCGGTGGTGGTGGAGCGCGAATCCGGCCGCGCGATGATGTCGGGCTTCCATGCCTTCTACAGCATTGGGGCGCTGTCTGGCGCAGCCTTGGCGACCTTGCTGTTGTCGATTGGCGCCGGTGCCGTGTTGTCCACTTTGGTGGTGGCTGCCGGCGTTGTCGCGATCACGGCATTGTCATCGCGCTGGTGGCGCAGTGAACGTGCCGAGCAAGGGGGAAGCAGCTTCGCCCTGCCGCGTGGCGTGGTGATCGTGATTGGTGCGGTGTGCTTCATCAGCTTTCTGGCCGAAGGCTCGATGCTGGATTGGAGCGCGGTGTTCCTGCATGACGTGCGCGGCATTGAGTTGGCCCATGCTGGCTGGGGCTTTGTCGCCTTCAACATCGCCATGACTGCCGCGCGGCTGTTCGGCGACCGGCTGGTGAACCAGCTTGGGCCGAGCATGGCCGTGCTGCTCGGGGGGCTGCTCGCATGTGCAGGCTTCGTGTTGGCCACCCTGGTGCCAAGCTTCGCTGTAGCGCTGCTGGGCTACGCGCTGGTTGGCATTGGTTGCGCCAATATCGTGCCGGTGATGTTCAGCCTTGCCGGGCGGCAGACCCGCATGCCGGAGAGCGTGGCCATTCCAGCCGTCACCACGATGGGGTACGCGGGCGTGCTGCTGGGCCCGGCGGCAATCGGTTTCGTTGCCCAGCAGTGGTCGCTGCCGTCTGCATTCCTGATGGCTGCGGCGTCGCTTGCGCTTGTTGCGGTAGTTGGTTCGATGCTGCGGGTACGCTGAGCAAGGCTGCTTTGTCGGATAACTGGGGCCTGCGTTGGTACTTCTGGTCATCGCCATTTTCAAGCAGTCGCTGGCGGTGGTTCGGTTGATGGCTGCGTCGCCGCCGTCGGCAAGCTGCGTACATGCACATCCTGCTGCGGGTAAGGGATTTCGATCCCGGCTTCCTGCAATGCTGCGTGGATGCGGGTGATGAGCTCGCTGCGGATGTTGAGCCAGTTGTCGTAGTCGCGGGTCCAGGCGCGAACACTGAAATCAAGCGAACTGGCGCCGAAGCCAACGAACAGCGCGGCGATGGCCGGCTCGTTGGCGATACCGCTGGTTTGTCTGGCGCAATTGGAAAGCAGTGCCAGAACCTGCTGTGGGTCACTGCCATAGGCAACGCCGACATTCACCTCAATGCGCCGGTTGCGGTCGAGCAGGGTCCAGTTGACCAGCGGCTCGGACAGCAGGGTGCCGTTGGGTACCACCACATCGGCACCATCGAAGGTCTTGATGCGGGTGGAGCGCATGCCGATGTCGCGCACCCGGCCGTTGATGGGGCCGACCTCCACCACGTCGCCGGGTTGGATCGGCCGCTCGAACATGAGGATCAGGCCGGAAACGAAGTTGTTGACCACGTTCTGCAAACCAAAACCAATGCCGACGCCCAACGCGCCGAACAGCAGCGCCAGCTGGCTGCCTTTGAAGCCTGCGGCCGACAAGGCGATGATCACGCCGAGCATCAGTACCGCATACGAGGCAAGCGAGGCGATGCTGTTGCCGATGCCACGTGACATGTTGGCGCCGTGCTGAAGCACATCCTGCAGCAGCAAGCGGGTTATCCGCGCGGCCCAGAAGGCAATGGTGATTGCCGCGATGAAGGCCAGCACGTGGCCGAGTGACAAGCTGAATTCACCAATGGAGAATTCATGCGAGAGCAGCCTGCTCAGCAAGGCATAGGTCGGCCGCAGGATGCGGAAGCTGTCCATCGCATAGACCACCCAGCCGATGACCGCGGCGAATATGCCCAGCCGGCCAAGCAGCGCCAACAGCGGCGGCGCATGATCACGGGTAAGCCGATAGCGTGCCAGGCTGGGCCGGCTCAGCAGCAGGTGCAGCAGGCTCAACAGCACGGCGATGCCGACGTAGAGCAGCAGGCCAAAGTAGGCGCTGTCGATGATCGCGCTGGTCAGCATCTCCGCCAGCGTGAGGTTGCCGACAACGTTGGCTGCAAGGGAAACGGCGAACAAGGCCTGTGCAGCCCATGCCGCCATGCGCAAGGCCTGCCCCGTGCGCCCGGTGGTACTGGCGTGGCCGCTGCGGCAAGCCTGCCATTGCATCAGTCCGGTCAGCAGCATCGCGACGATGGTCAGCGCCAGTGTGTAGTAGCGGAATGCGACATTGCTGGACAGGAAGAAGATGCCCAGGCCACCAAGCAGGTACAGCAATGATGCGACCAAGGGCCAGTAGCCCAGCAATCGCCGGCTGCCCGGCGGCAGCAGTCGCAGCACGGGGATCAGCGCGAAGAGCATGCCTATCTGCAACGTCAGCAAGGGGGCGTCGGGCTCGATCGCCAGCATCACCATGGTCGACAGCAGCAGCCAGGTGGATACGGGCCGGGCCAGTACGCGTTGTGCGGCAGCTTCAAGGTTGCCGTTGGCGGGCGTCCGCCGATGGTAATGCCAGCCCCATAGCAATAGTGGGATCAGCAGTATCTGGATCCCGTGGAACAGGAACTGTGTGCGCCGGTGCTCGCTCACGTAGGCGCGGCTGAACTCCAGTTCGATCTGCAGGCCGGAGGCAAGGGCGTCGCTGGCTGCTGCGGGCTGATCAGGAGAGCTTGCATCAGCTCGCCATAGCGGTGGCGAATCTATCTGCAGCAATTGGTGGTCAAGGTAGCCAATGGCATCGGTGACAGCGGCGTGGCCGGATTGCAGCCGGGTCTCCAGGGCATTGGCGCGCGCGCTCAATTCCATTTGCCGGGAAAGCGGTACAGCAAGTGCCTGCTCGGCTCGGGTGAGCAGTGTGATCAGCGCATCGATGCGGCTCAGCAGCACCGGCGGGATATCGCTGGGGTGTTCACGGGTGAGCTGCCAACTGGCGCGGCGCCGTGCCAGCTCTGCGGCGTCCGCGGCATACGGCTCGGTAGCGGTCTGCAGGGCATCACGCCAGCGTGCAAAGCGCTTGTCGTCGAACTGCCAGTGTCGGTCAAGGCTCTCCAGGCGAATGATCGGGACCCTGCGCAGTTGCGTTGGTGACAAGGCTTGCCTGCGTTGGTCCACCGAGCGGGTGATCGCTTCCAGGCCTGGGCCCAGTGCGGCGGTGGGATCGAGCTGGCCGGCGCGATCGATCGCGGAGATGGCAAGACGCTCGTCGGTATCGGCACGGATCACGATCAGCGCGCTGTCGATGGGTTCCGGGGTGTTTGGTTTCGGCTGCGCAGCGGTCGGCGCTGTGGCAGGGTCAGGCGGCGAGCCTGCCTGCGCGTGGGCGACATGGCAGCAGGCCACGGCGAAACAGAGCACAGCTGCGCGTAGCCAATGCATGGGCGATTCCCGAGGGGTGGACGCTCTTGTCCGCGTCGCGGCAGTGTCGCACAGGGGCGGTTTGGGTGGAGTGGCAGACGCCCGGGAGCGCGCGCTGGCTGCATTGACCTGTGCGCTGCCGGCGTTGCAGCGCTGGCGTCCGTCGACATTGCCGGCGCATGGGGAGGCGAGCGTGACCTTCGGCGGGTCCCGCGACACGTGCTGATCCTTTACCCTCCAAGGTTGCGCCGCGCCACCTTGTGCGGCCTTTCCCTGTTTGGCCGGAGATGTACATGTCGTTTTCCAAGCTCGTCCCGTTGTCCCTGACGGTTGCAATCGCCGCCTCTCTCGCCGCCTGCGGCAAGACCGAAGCGCCTGCCACGCCGGCTGCCGAAGCCAAGGCCGCGTTCGACCAGTCGCAGCTGAAGACCCAGCTGATCTCGCTCAACGCTGCCGATCTCGATCCGGCCGTGCAGGCCTGTGCCGACCTCAACGGCTTCGTCAACAGCAAGTGGCTCAAGGCCAATCCGGTGCCGGGCGACCAGACCACGTGGGGCAGCTTCGAGATCCTGCGTGAGCGCTCGCTGGAAGTGCAGCACGCGCTGGTCCAGCAGGCTGCCGCTGGCAAGGCCGCAGCCGGCTCCAACGAAGCCAAGATCGGCGACATCTGGAAGACCGGCTCGGACGAGGCGGCCATCGAGGCCGCCGGCATCAAGCCGCTGCAGCCGGAGCTGGACAAGATTGCCGCGCTGAACGACAGCGCCGCCATCACCGGCTACCTGCGTGATGCCTATGCGCAGGGCAATGGCTTCCTGTTCTCGCTGTACGCCAGCCCGGACTTCAAGGACTCGGCCAATGTCATCGCCTACGTCGGCCAGGGCGGCCTGGGTTTGCCGGAGAAGGGCTACTACTTCGACGAATCGCAGGCCAAGATCCGCGAGGCCTATGTGGCCTATATCGAGCAACTGCTGACCCTGTCCGGCGTCGATCCCGCGCAGGCCAAGCAGCAGGCCAAGGCGGTGATGGATTTCGAAACCCGTCTGGCCAAGGCCTCGCTGTCGCGCATTGAACTGCGTGACCCGGCCAAGCGCTACAACCCGGTCAGCGCCGCCGATGCCGACAAGCAGACCCCGAACTTCAGCTGGAGCGCGCTGTTCGACACCTTGCAGGTCCCGGCCAAGGAAAAGTTCTCGCTGGCCCAGCCGGGCTTCTTCAACGAGCTGAACACCATGCTGGCCGACGTGCCGGCGACCACCTGGCAGGCCTACCTGCGTTTCCACACCGTGGACAACGCCGCACCGTACCTGAGCAAGAACTTCGAGCAGGCCAACTTCGACTTTTTCAGCAAGACCCTGCGCGGCCAGCAGGAAATGCAGCCGCGCTGGAAGCGCGTGCTGGATTCGGTGAATGGCTCGATGGGCGAGGCGCTGGGCCAGCTGTACGTGGACGCGGTGTTCCCGGCCGAATCGAAGGTGGCGATGCAGCACCTGGTGGAGAACCTGTCGGTCGCGCTGAAGGCGCGTCTGGAAGGCCTGCCGTGGATGGGTGCAGACACCAAGAAGAAGGCGCTGGAGAAGTGGGCCAGCTTCACCCCGAAGATCGGTTACCCGGACAAGTGGCGTGATTTCTCCGGCCTGACCACCAACAGCGACAGCTACCTGGGCAATATGCAGGCCGCGCAGGCGTTCAACTACCGCTACATGCTGGCCAAGATTGGCAAGCCGGTGGACAAGACCGAGTGGGGTATGACCCCGCAAACGGTGAATGCCTATTACAACGCGACCAAGAACGAGATCGTGTTCCCGGCCGCCATCCTGCAGCCGCCGTTCTTCGACGCCAAGGCTGATCCGGCGCTCAACTACGGCGGTATCGGTGCAGTCATCGGCCACGAAATGATGCACGGCTATGACGACTCGGGCAGCCAGTTCGCCGCCAACGGCAACTTCGACAACTGGTGGACCGATGCTGATCGCACCGCGTTCAACAGCCGCACCGACCAGTTGGTGGCGCAGTTCGACGGCTATGAATCGCTGCCGGGCGTCAACGTCAAGGGCAAGCTGACCCTGGGCGAGAACATTGGTGACCTCGGCGGCCTGACCGTTGCCTATGACGCGCTGCAGATGGCGCTGAAGGAAGACGAGAAGCTCAACGTACCGGTTGATGGCTATACCCAGGACCAGCGCTTCTTCATGAACTGGGCCACCGTGTGGCGCCGCAACTTCACCGATGGCGAGCTGCGCGTGCGCCTGAACACCGATCCGCACGCACCGGCCAACTTCCGCGCCAATGGTGCACCGTCGAACATGCCGTCCTATGCCGCCGCGTTCCAGTGCAAGGCCGGCGATGCGATGGTGCGTGCCGACGACAAGCGGGTGGTGATCTGGTGATTGCGGGTGTTTGATCACAATCTGTGAATGAAGAAGGCCCGGCAATGCCGGGCCTTCTTTTTGGCTGGAATACATTGACGGCGAGAGACCGGCCTTTGTGGGAGCGGTGTAAGCCGCGAAGCAGAGACACCATCAGGTTGCACGTTTGCCAGCAGCTTCAGCAACATCAGCTTCGCGGCTTACGCCGCTCCTACAAAAGCGCGTTCTACGCGACGGCGCCCAGCAGCTTCTGTGCGATGGCGCGTTCCTCATCGCGCAGGGTCAGTACGCGCACGCCGGTTTCCGTCACCTCGACGGTATGCTCGCACTGCGCCGACAGCTTTCCATCGCGCGTGGTCACGGTCCAACCATCGTCGTGGTTGTCGATCGCCGCGCGGCCCTGGTTGATCATCGGCTCGATGGTGAAGGTCATGCCGGCCTGCAGTTCCAGTCCGGCGCCACGATGCCCGTAATGCAGCACCTGCGGCTCTTCGTGCATTTCGCGTCCAATGCCGTGGCCGCAGTATTCCTTCACCACCGAATAGCCGGCGTCCCTGGCGTGGCGGTTGATCGCAAAGCCAATATCGCCCAGGGTCGCGCCGGGACGTACCGCAGCGATGCCTTTCCACATGGCCTCGTTGGTGACGCGTACCAGGCGTTTGGCTTGATGGCTTACCTCGCCGATCAGGTACATGCGGCTGGAATCGGCGATGTAACCGTTCTTCTCCAGGGTGATGTCCAGGTTGACGATGCTGCCATTGCGGAGGATGTCCTTCGATGACGGCACACCGTGGCAGACAACGGTATCGATGGAGCTGTTGAGCACATAGGCGAAGCCATACTGGCCCTTGCTGGCCGGCCGTGCCTGCAAACGGTCGACGATGAAGCGCTCGACCCAGTCGTTCACCTGCAGTGTGCTCATGCCTTCCAGCGGCAGCTGGTTCAGTGCTTCGAATACTGATGCCAGAAGGCGCCCGGATTCGGCCATCAATACCAGTTCATGCGGTTGCTTGATCATGTCTCCGCCACCCGCATGCTTACGGGGCTTACCCCGGCAGCCGCGAGTTCGCGCGCCACCAGCTCCTGGAAACTCAGCTGCGGATTCAGTTCGCAGAGCATGCCGATCCTGATCCAGAACCCGGCCTGGGCGTTGATGGAGCGGCCAGACACGGTGCTGGCCTTGCGCAGGTTGTCGTGCAGTTCGTCGTCGATGTTCACGATGCCCATTGGTCGCTCCGTTGGTTGAATATATGATCCATATACGAATCATATTATTCTTGCGCTGGGCGGAACACAAGAAAGGCCGGGCGGTGGCGCCTGCCAAGCAAAGGAGGCGGGTAGTTGGCGATCGGCTGTAAAGGTCTGGACTGCTGCGCTGGCCTGCCGCCAGTTGAAGCTCCGGGGCGTTCAGGTTTTCTGTCAGGGCCGGGGTTGGAATGAGCAGGAGTGGTCGCTATAATCGCCGGCTTACCGCGCCATCCTGGCGACTGGGCAACATAGGAAAACACCACCATGGTCAAGATTCGACTGACCCGCGGCGGCGCCAAGAAGCGTCCGTTCTACCACATCATCGTCACCGACGTCCGTAGCGCCCGCGACGGCCGCAACATCGAGCGCGTCGGCTACTACAACCCGGTTGCCCAGGGCGCTGAACAGCGCGTTGTGCTGGACATCGCCGCTGTCGACAAGTGGGTTGCCAACGGCGCTCAGCTGACCGACAAGGTTCGCAACCTGTACAAGGAAGCGACCAAGGCCCAGGCCACCGCGGCCTGATCCTGGCGGGGCGCCCCCAATCCCCGCCCGCCCGGGAAAATATGAAAAAATAAGACCGGCCGCACAAACCGGGCAGCAGTGGGCGGGCGTGTGGTGTTGGCGGGCGGATAACACATGAGGTCAGCGACGC
>NZ_JBXFWM010000069.1:0-25268 GCF_056856655.1 Stenotrophomonas sp. STEN033 | reverse complement strand
CCCATAATCTCAAGGGTTTGTCGGTAAAGCCGCTGCCGAGCATGGCTCGGCACTACAGGGCCTCGCTTATCAGCCGGCGAAGCTGTCGGTTGCGCGTACCAGTGCGTCGACGTTCTCGGCTTCAAATGCCGAGTGGCCGGAGGCAGGCGTGATCTGCAGCTGCGCCTTCGGCCAGGCCTTGTGCAGTTCCCAGGCATTGGCCAGCGGGCAGACCACGTCGTAACGGCCGTGCACGATCACACCCGGGATGTGGGCGATCTTGTGCACGTCGCGCAGCAGTTGGTCTTCCACCTCGAAGAAGCCACCGTTGACGAAGTAATGGTTCTCGATGCGGGCGAAGGCCAGCGCGAACTGCGGGTCTTCGTGGCTGTTGACGAAATCGTCGTCCACGTGCAGGAAGCTGGTTGCACCTTCCCACACACTCCAGGCCTTGGCAGCGGCCAGGCGCGTGGCCTCGTCATCGCTGGTCAGGCGGCGGTGGAAGGCCGAGATCAGGTCATGGCGCTCAACGAGAGGGATCGGCTTGAGGTAATGCTCCCAAGCATCCGGGAACAAACGGTTGGCGCCTTCCTGGTAGAACCATTCCAGCTCCCAGCGACGCAGCATGAAGATGCCGCGCAGCACCAGCTCGGTCACCCGCTGCGGATGGGTTTCGGCATAGGCCAATGCCAGCGTCGAACCCCAGCTGCCGCCGAATACCTGCCAACTGTCGACGCCGAGCTTCTCACGCAGCTTCTCGATGTCGGCGACCAGATCCCAGGTGGTGTTGTCGACCAGATCCGCATGCGGGGTGGAACGACCCGAGCCACGCTGATCGAACAGGATGATGCGGTACTTGGCCGGGTCGTGGAACTGGCGCATCTTGTCGCTGCAGCCGCCACCGGGGCCGCCGTGCAGCATCACCACCGGCTTGCCGTTGGGGTTGCCGCATTGTTCGAAATACAGCGTGTGGCGGTCGTCGACCTTGAGTGTGCCGGTGTCGTAGGGCTCGATGGCGGGGTAGAGCGTGCGCATGGCAGCCTCGCTGGGAACAGGCCGCTTAGTCTAACGCAGCGATGTTGCGGTCTTGTCTGCGCTACAGCGTTCCATCAAGGCGTCGCATAGGTCGCCGGGGTGATCCTCTCCAGCAGCCAGATGCCGTCGAAGCGCTGACGTGCTTCGGGCAGCGTCAATTCATCGGCGTAGTCCATGCCCCACAGCCGGCTGGCCGGATCCTCCTCGCCCGACAAACTGCCTGCATGCAGATCAACGAACACCGCTGCGACCGAGGTATCGGCAGTCAAGCGCGACTCCAGCTGCGCCGGCCGTGCGTCCACCTGGCGGACCTGCTGATCGATGTAGTCGAGGTAACTCCCTTGCGCCCCGGCGTAATGCAGCACATAGGTCTGCTCCTGCAGCGCAGGTGGCAAAGCGCGGGTCACGTTGTCCACCACCGGAAAGCCACGCGGATGACCGTCGCGATAGCCGCCAAGTTTGTTCAGATGCGCGTAATGCCCCCAGACGACCGCCTTGCGCCCCGGATAGGCTTGCTCCAGCAGCTACTGCAGGTTGCCGGCCATGACCGGATCGTGTTCGTCGAAGGGCCGCAGCTGCCAACTCACCTCGGCCATGCGCTGCAGGCTGGCGTTGATGCGCCGCCAGAAGCCATCGCTGTTGAACACGTCGTCGCCATGCTCGGCGTCCGGCGCCGGCAGCAGTTGCAGCAGCCATTGCGAATCATCTAGGAAGCGCTGACGTGCGCGAGCATCCGCCATCGCCAGCTTGCCATCCAGCAATCGCTGTACCTGTTGCAGGTGCAGCTGCAGGCGCTGCCTTGCTCTTTCATCCAGTGGCTGCCGCAGCAAGCGTTCGCGCAGCTGCGGCACCAGCTGGCGACGCGAAAATGCGCCGCTCAGGCGCCCGTCGAAGCCAGCCAACTGCATCGCGCCGGGCGCGTCGCGTTGTGCATCCAGATAGTCGTACAGCGGCCACACCTCGGCGCTGTTGGCATACATGTAGAAGATATTGCCGGGCGCATTGGCGCGCAGTGGCAGCCGCGATTGCCATAGACGGGTGACATCGAACAGGCCGCTTTCCAGTACCAGCAGGTCGAAGCCCTTGCGCTCGTGCAGGTAGCGTACGGTGCGCACCTTGCTTTCGTAGATATTGCCTTCGCCATGCGTGAGTTCGTCGAGCATGACGATGCGCTTGTCGCCGATGGCCTCACCCAGGGGCGCCAGATCAGCGAAGTCATCCTGCACCGGCGAGCCCTCACGCAAGGGATGGATAGGCGCGTGTTTGCTGGTGGCTGGCGTTGCAGCACAGCCCAGCGATGTGACCAGCAATACGACAGCGAACGCGGTACGGATCATCGGCATCCCCGGTTTGGAGATGGCGATGCTACGGGAGGTTTTGGGTGCCGTCTTGTGGACAGGAAATGACCTGAATGACGTGCCGGAGCAGTGCTTTTGGCTCCACCTTGGCTTTGGCTTTGGCTTTGGCTTTGGCTTTGGCTTTGGCTTTGGCTTTCGTTCTTTATGCAGTCATTCCCGCGAAGGCGGGAATGACGAGCTGAAAAAAAGCGGCAAGAGCAACAACAACTACAACAACCTCAACCTCAACCAGGCCAACGCCCCAAGGTCACCCGATCCCGCTGCTCCAGATCCTGCACCGTCTGCGCCTCCGCAAACCCGGCTTGTTCCAGCAGCGCGCGGATCGCCTCGCCCTGATCCCAGCCATGCTCCAGCAGCAACCAGCCACTGGGCACCAGATGCTCGTGCGCGCCGGCAACAATCTCGCGGATCGCATCCAGGCCATCCGCGCCCGATGCCAGGGCCGGCGGCGGCTCGAAACGCAGGTCTCCCTGCACCAGATGCGGGTCACCTGCAGCGATATAGGGTGGGTTGCTGACGATCATGTCGAAGCGATCCGCGCCCAACGCCGTGTACCAGTGCCCACGCCGGAACCACACATTCTGCAGCCCATGCGCCTGGGCGTTCTTCACCGCCACCGCCAGAGTCGGGCCCAGCACGTCGGTCGCCATTACCGTCGCCAGGGGCCGTTCACTGGCGATCGACAAGGCGATGGCGCCGCTGCCGGTGCCCATGTCGGCCACCCGCACCATGTCATCGGCCGGCAGCCGTGCCAGCGCCTGCTCGACCAGCAGCTCGGTTTCCGGGCGCGGGATCAGGGTGGCGGTGTTGACCTGCAGGTCCAGGGTCCAGAAGCCGCGTCGGCCAGTCAGATAGGCCAGCGGATGACCCTCGGCACGGCGCGCCAGCAGCACCTCGAAGCGCTCCACCGCCTCGGCATCCACCTCGTCGGTGGCATGCGAGAACAACCACGCCCGCTCCACGCCCAGCACGTGGATCAGCAACTGCTCGGCTTCATGGCGGGCATCTTCACCCGGCAGGCGTGCGGCAGCCTCCCGCAACAGCTCGGCAACCTTCAACGTGGACACTGCATTACCTCTTCGCGGCTTCTTTCAGGAGGGCGAGGATAGTCAGCGCGCCCGCCCCTGCCTACCGCCATGATCCTTGCCTAAGGATTAATCCCATCTATGCCACATCGTTCAGCTTGGCCCTGGATGGCTTGGAAAGCCCGCAAAGCACCCGATATCAGGCCTTGAGGCAGCTTCAGGGCATCGATTGATAGGCTTTATCTATTGATACGATGCATCCAATTCATTTGTTTTATTAGTTTCTGCCTATTAGTCTTTGCTCCAACGATTCACCCCGCCCTACAACCCAAGAGGAATCTTCATGTCCCTTATCAACACCCAGGTCCAGCCGTTCAAGGTCAACGCGTTCCACAACGGCAAGTTCATTGAAGTCACCGATGAGTCGCTGAAGGGCAAGTGGTCGGTCCTGATCTTCATGCCGGCAGCCTTCACCTTCAACTGCCCGACCGAGATCGAAGACGCCGCTGACAACTATGCCGAGTTCCAGAAGGCCGGTGCCGAGGTCTACATCGTGACCACCGATACCCACTTCTCGCACAAGGTGTGGCACGAAACCTCGCCGGCCGTGGGCAAGGCCAAGTTCCCGCTGGTTGGCGACCCGACCCATCAGCTGACCAACGCCTTCGGCGTGCACATTCCGGAAGAAGGCCTGGCCCTGCGTGGCACCTTCGTGATCAACCCGGAAGGCGTGATCAAGACCTCGGAGATCCATTCCAACGAGATCGCCCGTGACGTGTCCGAGACCCTGCGCAAGCTGAAGGCTGCCCAGTTCACCGCCGCACACCCGAACGAAGTGTGCCCGGCCAAGTGGAAGGAAGGCGAAAAGACCCTGACCCCGTCGCTGGACCTGGTCGGCAAGATCTAAGTCCCGGTCAGCCGGTGGCGATGAACCAGATACCTGGTTCGTCTCCATGGCACTCCCACCCCGCCTTCGCGGCGGGTGTGGGGGTGAACCGCAGCGTGTTGATGCCAGCCAGCACCACGCCCGCACGCCACGCAGCCCGCTGCGGTTCACCCCTACTTCTACTGGCGCCCCGCTTCATGCAGGGGCGTCACTCCCCCGCTTTGCCTCAACGAAGGAGTTGACCGTGCTCGACGACAGCCTCAAGACCCAGCTGCAGCAGTACATGGGCCTGCTGCGCCAGCCACTGCGCCTGATCGCCTCGCTCGACGACAGCAGCGCCAGCCAGGACATGCGCGGCCTGCTTGACGATATCGTCGCGGCCGGCGGCGGCAAGATCACGCTGGACACTTCCGGCGACGATGCGCGCAAGCCCTCGTTCGTGATCGCCCGCGAAGGCCAGGACCACGGCGTGCGTTTTGCCGGCCTGCCGCTGGGCCACGAATTCGAATCGCTGGTCCTGGCCCTGCTGTGGACCGGCGGCCATCCGCCGAAGGTCGCGCAGGACGTCATCGACAGCATCACCGCGATCGACGGCAAGTACAGTTTCGACGTCTATATGTCGCTGACCTGCCACAACTGCCCGGACGTGGTGCAGGCGCTGGCGTTGATGGCGATCCTGAACCCGAAGATCAGCACAACGGTAATCGAGGGCGGCACGTTCCAGCAGGAAGTGGAACAGCGCCAGGTGATGGCGGTGCCGATGGTGTTCCAGGGTGGCGAGATGTTCGACTCCGGCCGCATGAGCCTGGAGCAGATCGTCGCCAAGCTCGACACCGGCGCCGTTGCCCGCGAGGCCGAGAAGATCAAGGCCAAGGATGCATTCGACGTGCTGGTGGTGGGCGGTGGCCCGGCCGGTGCGGCGGCGGCGATCTATGCCGCACGCAAGGGCATCCGCACCGGTGTTGCCGCCGAGCGCTTCGGTGGCCAGGTGCTGGACACCATGGCGATCGAGAACTTCATCTCGGTGCAGCACACCGAAGGCCCGAAGCTGGCCGCCGCGCTGGAAGCCCACGTGCGTGAGTACGAGGTGGACATCATGAACCTGCAGCGCGCGGCCAAGCTGGTGCCGGCCGGTGCCGATGGCCTGGTCGAAGTGCAGCTGGAGAACGGTGCTTCGTTGAAATCCAAGACGGTGATCCTGTCCACCGGTGCCCGCTGGCGGCAGATGAACGTGCCGGGTGAAGACGAGTACCGCAACAAGGGCGTGGCCTATTGCCCGCACTGTGACGGCCCGCTGTTCAAGGGCAAGCGCGTGGCGGTGATCGGCGGCGGCAACTCCGGCGTGGAAGCGGCCATCGACCTGGCCGGCATCGTCAGCCACGTCACCGTGTTCGAGTTCGACAGCAAGCTGCGTGCCGACCAGGTGCTGCAGGCCAAGCTCAACAGCCTGCCCAACGTGAAGGTGGTGCTCAACGCACAGACCACCGAAGTGCTGGGCGACGGCCAGAAGGTCAACGGCCTGGTCTATACCGACCGCGTCGGTGGCGATTCGCACCGGGTCGAGCTCGAAGGCATCTTCGTGCAGATCGGCCTGCTGCCGAACACCGAGTGGCTGCGTGGCACGGTGGAGCTCAGCGGTCGCGGCGAGATCATCATCGATGATCGCGGCCAGACCAATGTGCCGGGCGTGTTTGCGGCCGGCGACTGCACCACGGTGCCGTACAAGCAGATCATCATCGCGATGGGTGCCGGTTCGACTGCCGCGCTCAGTGCCTTCGATCATCTGATCCGTACGCCGGTACTGCAGCCTGCAGCGACAGAAACTGAAACTGCCTGAAGCTAGAAGCCCCTCTCCCTTTGGGGTGAGAGGGGCAGTTTGCGAACCACCGGTTCGCTGCCCCACGAACGCCCCGCGTCAGCGCGGGGCCGGGGCGCGAAGCGGGGGTTGGGGTGAGGGTAAGGGTGAAACCCATTGCTCCCACGAAATTCGTGGACTTCGCCAACCCTCATCCGCCCCTTCGGGGCACCTTCTCCCGCCGGGCGAAGGAAACAGCCGGGAGCCCAACATGAATCTTCGTGACCTGAAGTACCTGGTGGCGCTGGCCGAGCACAAGCACTTCGGCCGCGCGGCGGCTGCCAGTTTCGTCAGCCAGCCCACCCTGTCCACCCAGATCAAGAAGCTGGAAGAAGAGCTGGGCGTGCCGTTGGTGGAGCGCGCGCCGCGCAAGGTTATGCTTACCCCGGCCGGCCGCGAGGCCGCCGCGCGTGCGCGCAGCATCGTGGCCGAAGTAGAACAGATGAAGGAAGCCGCGCGCCGCGCCCGTGACCCGGAAGCCGGCACCGTGCGCCTGGGAATTTTCCCGACCCTGGGCCCGTATCTATTGCCACATGTAGTGC
This sequence comes from Stenotrophomonas sp. STEN033, assembly GCF_056856655.1. Taxonomy (NCBI): domain Bacteria; kingdom Pseudomonadati; phylum Pseudomonadota; class Gammaproteobacteria; order Lysobacterales; family Lysobacteraceae; genus Stenotrophomonas; species Stenotrophomonas sp. STEN033. The sequence continues at coordinate 18,588 of NZ_JBXFWM010000069.1, read as the reverse complement.
CGGCGATCCGCCAGCGCTTCCCGCAGCTGGAGATGTTGCTGGTCGAGGAAAAGAGCGATGTATTGCTGGCACAGCTGCGCAACGGCCAACTCGATGCTGCCTTGCTGGCCCTGCCGATCGCCGACGAGCAGTTGCACACCGAGTTCCTGTTCGAGGAACCCTTCGTGCTGGCCGCGCCAGAAGGCCATCCGCTGACCAGCCACCCCTCGCTGACGCTGGATGACCTGTCCGACCAGCGCCTGCTGCTGTTGCAGGATGGCCATTGCCTGCGCGACCAGGCGCTGGATGTCTGCCATATGGCCGGCGCGCTGGAGAAATCCGAGTTCCAGGCCACCAGCCTGGAAACCCTGCGGCAGATGGTGGCGGCGAACGTGGGCGTCACTCTGTTGCCGATGCTGGCGGTGAAGCCGCCGGTGGCGCGCTCTGAGAACGTCAGATTGATCCCATTTTCGGGCGATCCGCAGCCGAACCGGCGGATCGGCATGGTCTGGCGTCGCAGCTCGGCGATGGGCGCGTTCCTGGAGCAGTTCTCGCAGTTGTTCAAACAGCTGCCGGCGGACTTGTTGGAGGCGCCGGCGGAATCGCCGCGGGTTCAGGCTTAAAAGCTTACCCCTCCCCCGGCCCTCCCCTCCGCTGCGCGCAAGGGAAGTGGCAAGGCTTGGCTCCCTCCCTTGCGCGCAGCGGAAGGGAGGGTTGGGGAGGGGTGCTCTCCGCAGCCCCCCAAAACCTGAATACCCCCCTCCCCCACATTGCATCCGGGGCGCACCGGCCCCATGATCTTCACAGGGTCGCCTACGGCCCGCTTCACCAGCACAATAGAAACCCGGGCGGCGCCGACAAAGCGTCGCCTTTTGCTTGCTCTTCAATCAGATAAGGAATTCCCATGACCAGCCACAGCGGTCTGCCGCCATCCATCATTGTTTCCACCCGCGACATGGCCCGTCTTGAGGCCCTGCTGGACTCCCCGGCGTTGAGCCGGCACCCGGCCGCTGTTGCCCTTGCGCAGGAACTTGAGCGCGCGCAGGTGCTGCCGCCGGAAGAAATCCCCGAAGGCATCGTCACCATGCACTCCCGTGTGGACTGCGAAGACGAACTGCACAACGAAAAACATTCTCTGACCCTGGTCTATCCGCATGAAGCGGATTTCGACAAGGGCCGCGTGTCCGTGCTGGCACCGGTCGGCAGCGCCCTGCTGGGCTTGTCGGTTGGCCAGACCATCGACTGGACCGCACCCGGCGGCCGCCAGCTGCGCCTGCGCGTCACCGCCGTCCACTACCAGCCCGAGGCGGCTGGTGATTTCCACCGCTGAGCGCACTGCGCCGCACCTGCAACAGGAAACCATGATGTCCCAGGCCCCCTCCAAGCTCGCCCAGCTGCGTGAACTGTCCGTCGTCGTCGCCGATACCGGCGATTACGACGCCATCAAGCGCCTGCGTCCGGTCGACTGCACCACCAACCCGACCCTGGTGAAGAAAGCCCTCGACCTGCCGGTCTATGCCGGGCTGATCGAGCGCGAGCTGCAGTGGGGCCGCGCCCAATCCGGTGACAAGCAGGCCGTCGCCAATGCCGTGGTCGATCGCCTGACGGTCGGCGTCGGCACCATGCTGGCCGAGCTGGTGCCGGGCCGCGTGTCCACCGAGGTGGATGCCGACCAGGCCCACAACACCGAGGCCACCGTCGCCAAGGCGCGCGAGTTCATCGCCATGTACGAAGCGGCCGGTGTGCCGCGCAGCAAGGTGCTGATCAAGATCGCCGCCACCTGGGCCGGCGTGGAAGCCGCACGCGTGCTGCAGGCCGAAGGCATCGACTGCAACCTGACCCTGATCTTCAACCCGACCCAGGCCCTGGCCTGCTCGGAAGCCGGCTCCTTCCTGATCTCGCCGTTCGTCGGCCGCATCCTGGATTGGTACGTGGCCAACGGCCAGACCCCGGCCAGCATCGACCAAGACCCGGGCGTGGTGTTCGTGCGCGGTGTGTTTGCCGAGTTCAAGCGTCGCGGTTCCAGCACCGTTGTCATGGGTGCGTCGTTCCGTTCGACCGCGCAGATTGAAGCGCTGGCTGGCTGTGATCGTCTGACGATCTCGCCGGATCTGCTGGAGAAGCTGGATGCCGATTTTGGCGAGTTGCCGCGCAAGCTGGTGGCTGGTGCTGCCGAAGCGGTGAGTGTCGCTGCGATCGATGAAGCGAAGTTTGATGCGGATATGGCGGCTGATCCGATGGCTACGGAGAAGCTGGCCACCGGTATTGAGGCGTTTGCCAAGGACCTGCAGACGCTGCGTCAGCGGATTGCGGATGAGCTTGGGAACTAACAGCCAAAGCAATGCCTGACGCCTCCCTTCTCCCGCGAGCGGGAGAAGGTGGCCGAAGGCCGGATGAGGGGAGCTTTTAAAGCTTCTAAAGCTCTAAAAGCTTTTGCTCCACGTGCTTTCAGAGCGCCCTCACCCCAACCCCTCTCCCGCATGCGGGAGAGGGGCTTGAGCAAAGGCTAGAACACGCCCAGCTCCAGCCCTGCTGCCAGCAGCGCGCCCAGCTCACGGCCTCGCGCCAACTGCGCCTCAGACAGCTGCTTCCCAGCAACAATCGCCTCAGCCGTCTGGGCCTGCGTACATACCAGCACCGGCTCGGCCACTTCCTTCAAACGCAAGCCCAACGCCACCCTGCGCAACTGCGCAATCGTCGGATGACCATCCGATCCAGCACATACCAGCAGCGCATACGGCTTGCCCTCGCAGCGCCCCAACAGCGGGTAATAGCTGCGATCAAAGAAATCCTTCATCGCCCCGCTCATCGAGGCCAATGTCTCCGGCGTGGCGAACACCACCGCATCGGCGGCAAGCACATCATCCGCACCGGCATCGGCGGCGCGCAAGGCAATCACCTGCACCGCATCACCCGCACTCTCGCGGGCACCCTGCACCAAAGCGCCCACCATCGACGCAGTAGCGCCGGTAAAGCTGTGCCACACCACCAACAAACGGCGCGGTGCGGCACTCATGACTCAGGCATCCAGGCCAATCGGGCAGCTCACGCCAGTGCCACCGATACCGCAGTAACCATTCGGATTCTTCGCCAGATACTGCTGGTGGTAATCCTCGGCGTAATAGAACGGCGGTGCCGGAAACAGGATCTCGGTGGTGATCTCACCAAAACCCGATGCAGTCAGCTGCTGCTGGTAGGCATCGCGACTGGCAAGCGCCGCGTCGTATTGTTCCTGCGTATGGCAGTAGATCACCGAGCGGTACTGGGTGCCGGTGTCGTTGCCCTGGCGCATGCCCTGGGTGGGATCGTGGTTTTCCCAGAAGGTGCGCAGCACCGTCTCCAACGTCACCTGTGCAGGATCAAACACCACCCGCACCACTTCCGCATGGCCGGTAAGGCCGGAACAGGCTTCTTCATACGTAGGGTTCGGGGTGACGCCGCCCTGATAGCCCACCGCCGTGGTCACCACACCCGGCAGCTGCCAGAACTTGCGCTCGGCGCCCCAGAAACAGCCCAGGCCCACGTCCAGCACCTGCAAGCCGTTGAAATCGGCCCGCAGCGGCTGGCCGTTGACGAAATGCTGGTTGTGCAGCGGCAGCGGCGTGTCCCGCCCCGGCAGTGCTTCTTCCGGGCGCGGCAGGCGCTGCTTGAACGCGCCGATACCCAGTATTCCCTGGCCGATTCCCAACATGTCAGCTCCTCAGGCCGGGAGGAATCCCGGCGCTTCATCGTCATCCAAGATGGGGTCGGCGGGGCCGTCGTCCAAGCCCAATGCAGCGACGATGTCCTCGGCCTCGGGCTTGGCCGAATCGGGTACGCAGACCCGCAACAGGCCAAACAAGGGCAGCTCGCCACCCGCACCGAGCAAGGACTCGCCGAACACGAAGGCCGGGATGCCGGCATCCTCCAACGCGTGCTTGACCAGATGGGCGTCGAACAGGTTATTGCTCTGGTAGATCAGTTGCATGGGGTTCTCCGCTCAAACCGGCTGGCACAGGGCGTCGGTGGCAGCAAGCTGCTCGGTTTCCACAGCACCGGCCTGGCGCCACTCGCGCAGTGCCGGAAGGGCCAGCAGGGCCTGCAGGTAGTCACCGGCAACGCCTTCGGCCGCCACGCCATAACCGTCAAAGCGTACCGCCACCGGCGCGAACATCGCATCGACGATGCCGAACTGGCCGAACAGGAACGCCCCGCCCGCGCCGTGTTGGCGGCGCAGCTCGCTCCACAGCGCGCGGATACGGTTGATGTCGGCTTGGGCGGCGGCGTCCCAGCGGTAGCCATCGGGCTGACGGCGGCTATTCATCGGCAGTTGGGTGCGCAACGCGGTGAAACCTGAATGCATTTCGGCCGCGGCCGCCCGGGCCACGGCGCGCTGGGCCAGATCAGCCGGCCAGCCGCGTCCGCCCAGCCAGCGCTCGTTGGCGTATTCGCAGATCGCCAGCGAATCCCAGAGCTGAAGCTGACCATCACGCAGCGCTGGGACCTTGCCGGTCGGCGAATGCTGCAGCACTTCGCTGGCGAAGGCCGGCGTATCCAGGGCCAAACGTACTTCGTCGAACTCCACCCCGAAATGGCGCAGCAGCAGCCACGGGCGCAGCGACCAGGACGAGTAATTCTTGTTGCCTATCACCAGAACGGGGCGGTCCATCGGTACGAATCCATACGGTGGGATAGCCCAGCATAGCCCCGTCCCGGCAGCCAACGCCCGGCTCGGCTAAACTTGCGGTTTACTTCAATACACTGCGTCCCCATGTCCGAGAACACGCCTGCTGTCGCCGCCACGCCGGAAAACGCCCCCGAAAAGCGCGATTTCATCCGTCAGATCGTCCGTGAGGACCTGTCCAGCGGCAAGCACACGGCCATCAAGACCCGCTTCCCGCCCGAGCCCAATGGCTACCTGCACATCGGCCATGCCAAGTCGATATGCCTGAACTTCGGCATCGCCGGCGAGTTCGGCGGCGTCTGCAACCTGCGCTTCGATGACACCAACCCGGCCAAGGAAGACCCGGAATACGTGCAGGCCATCCAGGACGACGTGCGCTGGCTGGGCTTCGAGTGGAACGAGCTGCGCCACGCCTCGGACTACTTCGACGCCTATTACCTGGCCGCACAGAAGCTGATCCGCGACGGCAAGGCCTATGTCTGCGACCTGTCGGCCGAGGAAGTGCGCGCCTACCGCGGCTCGCTGACCGAGCCGGGCCGCCCCTCGCCGTACCGCGAGCGCAGCGTCGAGGAGAACCTGGACCTGTTCGCGCGCATGCGTGCCGGTGAGTTCGCCGATGGCGCCCGCACCCTGCGCGCCAAGATCGACATGGCCAGCGGCAACATCAACCTGCGCGACCCGGCGATCTACCGCATCAAGCACGTCGAGCACCAGAACACCGGCAATGCCTGGCCGATCTACCCGATGTATGACTTCGCGCATGCGCTGGGCGATTCGCTGGAAGGCATCACCCACTCGCTGTGCACGCTGGAGTTCGAAGACCACCGCCCGCTGTACGACTGGTGCGTGGACAACGTCGACTACGCCCACGACAATGCGCTGACCCAGCCGCTGGTCGACAAGGGCCTGCCGCGTGAAGCCGCCAAGCCGCGCCAGATCGAGTTCTCGCGCCTGAACATCAACTACACGGTGATGAGCAAGCGCAAGCTGATGGCGCTGGTCACCGAAAACCTGGTCGATGGCTGGGAAGACCCGCGCATGCCGACCCTGCAGGGCCTGCGCCGTCGTGGTTACACCCCGGCCGCGATGCGCCTGTTCGCCGAGCGCGTGGGCATTTCCAAGCAGAACTCGCTGATCGATTTCAGCGTGTTGGAAGGCGCCCTGCGCGAAGATCTGGACAGCGCTGCGGCACGCCGCATGGCGGTGATCGATCCGCTCAAGCTGGTGCTGACCAATCTGCCGGAAGGCCACGAGGAATCGCTCAGCTTCAGCAACCACCCGAAGGACGAAAGCTTTGGCAGCCGCGACGTGCCGTTCTCGCGTGAGCTGTGGATCGAGCGCGAAGACTTCGCCGAAGTGCCGCCGAAGGGTTGGAAGCGCCTGGTACCAGGCGGCGAAGTGCGCCTGCGTGGTGCTGGCATCGCCCGCGTCGATGAAGTGATCAAGAACGACGCCGGCGAGATCGTCGAGCTGCGCGGCTGGCTGGACCCGGAATCGCGTCCGGGCATGGAAGGCGCCAACCGCAAGATCAAGGGCACCATCCATTGGGTCAGCGCCCAGCACGCGGTGGAAGCCGAAGTGCGCCTGTACGACCGCCTGTTCTCGGTGGCCAACCCGGACGATGAATCCGACGGCAAGACCTACCGCGATTACCTGAACCCGGAATCACGCAAGGTCGTCACCGGCTACGTCGAACCGGCCGCAGCCCTGGCCGCACCGGAACAGAGCTACCAGTTCGAGCGCACCGGCTACTTCGTCGCCGACCGCCGCGACCACACGCCGGCCAAGCCGGTGTTCAACCGCAGCGTGACCCTGCGCGATACCTGGTCGGCCTGATCGGGATGGGTGGGGTTGCCGGCTGACAGCCCGGTAACCCCCTGCTCACAGGGGACGCGGCTACCATGGCCGCGTGCCCAGAACAGGATTCGCCCATGTTCCGTCTGTCACTGCTGCTCTGCCTGCTGCTCGCCGTCACCGCCTGCAGCTCGCCGGCCGCTACCGCGCCGGTCACCTCGCAAACGCCCGCGCCGGTCCCGGCCAGCGAGCAATCAACCCCAGCCAAACCTGCTGCCACGCCCATCGTGGTCGACAGCAACTGCAAGGTCGACGCCGATTGCACCGTGAAGAACGTCGGCAACTGCTGCGGCTATTACCCGGCCTGCGTCAACCTCAACAGCCCCACCGACCCAGCCGGCGTGCAGGCAAGCTGCCAGGCCAAGGGCATGATGAGTGTCTGTGGTTTCACCGAGATCCAGGGCTGTAGTTGCGTCAAAGGCCAGTGCGCGTCGACCGACAGCGGCAATCCGCTGCGCCAGCCAATGACAGAGAATCCCGCTGCGGAGCGCTGAGCAAGCGCAATGCGCTCCGAACGTAGCCCGGGTAAGCGCAGCGCACCCGGGATCGGTGACCGATCGTCTGGAAGACAACTGGATCCGCTTGACCCGGGTGCGCTGCGCTTACCCGGGCTACGGTGCTGCGCCAATCAGCGAACATCCCATCCCGCTACGCTGAGCCACACTCAGCGCGGCTTGGGCTCGACGCTGCTGCGCCAGGCATCCAGGAACTGGCGCCGCTTGAGCGCATCCAGATACACCAGCAAGCCGGGCCCAAGCTGGATCGGCCGCCGGTTCTGGCCGGGATCGCTGTCACCGCCACCGGTGCGGATGATCGGCATCAAACGCGCCTCGCGCGACAACACCTGCTGGCCGCGGGCCGACAACAGGTAATCGAGGAAGCGCTTGGCTTCGGTCGGGTGCGGGCTGTTGCGCGGAATCACCGCCGTGCGCAGCACCACCAGGGTGTAGTCCTCCGGCTCGACAATGCCCAAGGGCGCACCAGCATCGATACGCGCCTGCGCGTAGGAACCCAGTACGTTGTAGACCAGCGACAGCTTGCCGCTGCTGACCTGGTCCAACAGCACACCGGTACGCTCCTCGCGCACCACGCCGTTGTCACCCAATGCGCCGAGCAAGGCGCCAGCGATGCTGCCGCGCTGCGCGTCCTGGGTCGCCAGCAGATAGCCGACACTGCTGCGCTCGATATCGTAGGTGCCAACCTTGCCGCGCAGCGGTGCGCCTTCGGCACGCAGCAGGTCCAGCAGTTGGCGACGCGTGTGCGGCACTTTTGCCGCAGGCAATGCACGCGTGTTGTAGACCATCGCCACCGGTTCATAGCTGATGCCGAAGGCTTCATTGCGCCACTTCGCCCAGGAAGGCACGGCTTCGGTCTGCGGCGAACGATGTGGCAGTGCATGGCCATCGTTGACCAGCTTGGTCTGCAGATCCATGCCGCTGGAAATCAACAGATCCGGTGTGGTCGCCTTATTGCGGTCGCGCAGGAAGCGCGCATACAGATCCTGGGTGATGATGTCTTCGTAAACGACTTCCGTACCCGGATGCAGGCGCTGGTAGTCGGCGATCACCACCGCGAATACTTCGATGTCGGTGGTGCCGTGGATGCGCAGCTGCTCGGTCACAACGCCCTGCGCGGGGAAGCGCTGTACATCACCCGGCGCAGCCATCAGTGGCGTTGCCAGCAGCGGGCCCAGCAACAGGATCAACAAGCGGCTCATGCGGCATGCCTTGGCAGATGGATGGTGGCGACCAGACCGCCTTCGGGCCGATTGCTCAGGTCGATGCTGCCGCCATGGCTTTCAACCACGCGCTTGACGATGGCCAGCCCGAGGCCGGCACCACCGGCAGGCGCGTTTTCACCGCGCCCGAAGCGCTCGAATACGCGTTCGGCATCGGCGGCGCTGATGCCGGGGCCGTGGTCGGCGATGGTCAATACCGCCTGCGTGTCCTGCACCGTCAGAGCGATCTGCAGCGGGCCATCGCCACCGTATTTCATCGCGTTGTCGATCAGGTTCTTGATCGCCTCGCGCAGCAGCAGGGCGTCGCCATTGACCTGCACCGCACCGGTGGTGATCGCCAGTTGCACGCGCGGTGCCGGGCCTGCCTGCGGCAAGGCTTCATGCAAAGCCTGATGCACGGTTTCGACAAGATCCAGCGGCGCGAAGCGCTGCAGGTTGGAGCGGTGGATCACGCTGGCATCGCTGAGCAACTGGTTGAGCAGGCGGCTCATATGGGTGGCATTGCGCTCGATTGCACGCAGGCTGCGCTGCATCTCCTCGGGTTCTTCTTCGTCCAAGGCCAGTTGGGCCTGTGCGCGCAGTGCTGCCAGCGGCGTGCGCATCTGATGTGCGGCTTCGGCCATGAATGCACGCAGGGTTTCGTTGCTGCTGGACAGGCGCTCCATGAAGCGGTTCAAAGCGCCGACCATCTGGTTCATCTCGCGCGGAACATGCGAGTCCAGTGGTTTCAGATCGGAGGGTTCGCGACGCGACAACTCGCGCTCCAGCCGCACCAGTGGACGGAACGCGCGATGCACGCCGAAGGCCACCAGTGCCAGCAACAAGGCCGACAACACACCGATGGCGATCAAGGCGCGGTTGACCATTTCCTGCGCCAGTTCGGCGCGTGCACGGCGGGTCTGCCCCACCTGCACCTGCACTTCACCCTGCGCAGAAGCGGCGGCAAAGCTGCGCTTGACCACCACGAAGCGCACCGTCTCACCGCTGTAGTCGGCATCGAACAACTGCGGCTGATTGCCGCTTCTGCGCGGTGGCAGGGGAAGATCCTCGTAGCCGGTGATGGTGCGACCACGACTGTCGGCCACGCGGTAGAACACACGGTCTTCTTCCGCCATCGACAGCAGGTCCAGGGCCGCATATGGCAGATCCACCTGCCATTGCCCATCCACCAATGCCACCGAATCGGCGATGGACAGCGCCGAAGACACCAGCAGATGGTCGTAGGAGCGATTCGCCGCACGCTGCCCGTAGTCGCGCGCGGCGAACAACAAGGCCACCGCGAACACCGCCAGCAAGGCGCCCAGATACAGCATCAAGGTGCGCCGCAATGAACCGGAGGTGCGGACCTCAGCCGTCGCCATCGGCGCCACCGTCACTGGCTTCCAGCATGTAGCCGACGCCGCGCACGGTGGTAATACGCACTGGCGCGGCCGCCAGTTTCTTGCGCAGCCGACCGATATACAGCTCGATGGCATTGGGCCCGGCTTCGTCGTCGAAGCCGAACAGACCCTTGGCGATCTCATCCTTACCGACGACCTGTCCGAGTCGACCGACCAGGATCTCCAGCAGGCGGAATTCGCGGTTCGGCAGTTCGACCACCTCGCCATCCAGACTGACCCGGTGCGCGGCATTGTCGAACTGGAAGCTGCCGATCTGCATCACCTCACTGGCCTGGCCTCGACCACGACGCAGCAATACCCGACAACGCGCCTCGAATTCGCGGAAGTCGAACGGCTTGCCCAGATAGTCATCGGCGCCCACATCCAGCGCCTGCACGCGATCCTCGATGCCATCGCGGGCGGTCAGCATCAGCACCGGCGTGCTGTCGCCGCGTTCGCGCATGCCAGCCAGCACGCGCAGGCCATCGAGCTTGGGCAGGCCAATATCCAGCACCACCAGATCGAAGCTCTGGTAGCGCAGCACGCTGGCTGCGCCCATGCCATCGGCCTGCCAATCCACCGCATGGCCGTTGCGGCGCATGCGACGGATGATGGCGTCGGCCAGGTCCGCATTGTCTTCAACCAGCAGCAGGCGCATCGCGGTGAAAAGTGTCGGGAAGGCGCGAATGCTAACGCGGAAGCCGCAAAGGCGCAGTGCCAGCGCGCATTGCTGCGCCGCACAAACCCCTGACAGGCGGATGACAGCTAGTCCCGGCCAGACTGCGGCCACGCACCAGCAGGTGCCCATGTTTGCCGCGCGCCTGGCGTGCACCTGGGAGGGTTTGTGGAATTGAGTGTTTTCCAAAAGCGCAGCCTCGCTGCCGCTGTCCTGCTGAGCCTGTGCGCTCCAGCGCTGGCCGCAGAAGACGAAGGCCCGGTGACTGCCACCATCGGTGGCCGCCTGCATCTGGATTTCGCCAGCTTCGACAACGACCATCGCGGCCCCCCGAACAAGGACGACACCGAGATCCGTCGCGCCTGGCTGGATGTGTCCGGCAAGTTCTTCGTCGTCGACTACAAGCTGGAAGCTGACTTCTCCGGCGACCGCCCCGAGGCCAAGGACGTCTACGTCAGCCGCAGCTTCGGTGATGCCGGCCGCCTGACCGTCGGCCAGTTCAAGCAGTACTACTCGCTGGACGACCGCACCGGCTCCAACTACGGCAGCTTCCTGGAACGCGGCAACGCCGGCACCAGCCTGGCCCCGCTGTATCGTCTCGGCGCCTCGTGGCAGGCCAACCCGGGCGACATGACCTGGGCGGCAAGTGTCTACAGCCTGGAAAGCATCGATGCCTGGCAGGTGAAAGGCCGCGCTGCCGGTGGCCGCGTCACCTGGGCGCCGAACCCGGCCGCTGGCGATGTGCTGCACCTGGGCGTGTCGCTGGCCCACGAGGCCTATGACAACCCCGGCGTGAACGGCGTTCCTGCGTTGCGCATCCGTCCGCGCCCGGCCGGCCATCTGTCCGATGAAAGTCGCCTGACCCTGGTCGACTTCTCGGCCGGTCGCGATACCGACGTCAACAAGTGGTCGCTGGAATACGCGCAGGTGCGCGGTCCGCTGTCATGGCAGGGCGAATTCAGCGGCGCCACCTTCGACGATGGCGCGCAGCGCGGTGAAGTGATGGCGGCCTACGGCATGCTCAGCTGGTTCGTCACCGGCGAGTCGCGCAGCTACGACCGCAAGACCGGCCGCTTCGCCCGCATCAAGGACATCCGCCACAAGCCCGGCGCGTTCGAAGTCGCGCTGCGCTACGACCAGATGCGCGGCAGCCAGCACCTTGATGGCCAGCCCGACCTGCGCAACGGCAGCACCGAAGCCTGGACCCTGGCCGGCAACTGGTACCTGCGCGACAACCTGCGTTTCATGCTCAACCTGATCGACAGCCGCAACCTCAACCGCCTGACCGATACCACCGTGGACCACACCCGCGCGGTCACCGGCCGCCTGCAGTTCGATTTCTAAACACCTCTTCCCCGTCCTGTCTTTACTAGGAGTCTGCAGATGATGCTGACCATCCTCGGCTTCGGCATGGTCCTGACGTTCATGTATCTCATCATGAGCAAACGACTGTCGCCGCTGGTCGCCCTGATTACCGTACCCATCGTGTTCGCCCTGATCGGCGGCTTCGGTGCCGGCCTCGATGAGATGATGCTCGACGGCATCAAGAAGATCGCGCCGACCGGCGTGATGCTGATGTTCGCCATCCTCTACTTCGGGGTGATGATCGACGCCGGCCTGTTCGATCCGCTGGTGCGCATCATCCTGCGCATCGTCAAGGGCGATCCGCTGAAGATCGTGATGGGCACCGCGGTGCTGGCGATGCTGATCTCGCTCGATGGCGATGGCTCCACCACCTACATGATCACCGTGTCGGCGATGCTGCCGCTGTATCGCCGGCTGGGCATGAACGCGCTGAGCATGACCTGCGTGACCATCCTCGCCGGTGGCGTGATGAACCTCACGCCGTGGGGTGGCCCGACCGCGCGTGCCGCCACTGCGCTGCATGTGGATCCGGCCGACGTGTTCGTGCCGCTGATTCCAGCAATGGTATTGGCCTGCGCTGGCATCCTTGCACTGGCCTGGTACCTGGGCATGAAGGAACGCCGTCGCCTTGGCGTGGTCGCCCTGCCGCAGGGTGGTTCGTGGATGGATGCCAGCGTCTCCGATGACAGCGATGCGCTGCCGACGGTGGAAGACGCTGAAGACACCAAGCGGCCGAAGCTGCTGTGGGTCAACTTCGCCCTGACCCTGGCACTGATGGCGGCACTGGTGATCGGCCTGCTGCCGATGCCGATCCTGTTCATGGTCGGCTTCGCGATTGCGTTGGTGATCAACTACCCGAACCTGGCCGAGCAGCGCCGCCGCGTGGTCAACCATGCCGGCAATGTGTTGTCGGTGGTGTCGCTGATCTTCGCCGCAGGCATCTTCACCGGCATCCTGTCCAACACCGGCATGGTCGAGGCGATGTCGCGCGGCTTCCTGTCGGTGATTCCGGAAGCCTGGGGACCGTACCTGGCGGTGATCACCGCCGTGGCATCGATGCCCTTCACTTTCTTCATGTCCAATGACGCCTTCTACTTCGGCGTGCTGCCGATCCTGTCCGAAGCGGCAGGCCACTACGGCATCACCCCGGTGGAAATGGCACGCGCTTCGCTGGCCGGGCAGCCGGTGCATCTGCTCAGCCCGCTGGTGCCCTCGACCTATCTGCTGGTGGGTCTGGCCAAGGTGGATTTCGCCGACCACCAGAAATTCACCCTGAAGTGGGCAGTGCTGATCTCGCTGATCCTGATGGCCGGCAGCCTGCTGTTCGCCCTGTATCCACTGGCCGCCTGAGCGGCACCTACCTGACGCATTGGAGAGCACCATGACGCTACGTATCGCTTACGTCACCAGTGGCATGGGCAGTGTCGGCACTGCCATCTGCCAGTCCCTGGCCCGCGCCGGCCACACGGTGGTGGCAGGCTGCGCACCGGATTCCCCGCGCAAGGCCAACTGGATCCGCGAACAACGCGAGCTCGGCTTCGACTTCATCACCTCCGAAGGCAATGCCGCCGACTGGAACTCCACCGCTGCTGCGTTCGCCAAGGTGCGCGCGGAAGTGGGCGAAGTCGACGTACTGGTCAACAACTCCGGCGGCAGCCGTGACATGTTGTTCCGGCAGATGAGCAGCGAGGACTGGAACGCGGTGATCGCCTCCAACCTCAACACCTTGTTCAACCTGAGCAAGCAGGTGGTGGATGGCATGACCAACCAGAACTGGGGCCGCATCATCAACATCGGCTCGGTCAGCGCGCAGAAGGGCCAGATCGGCCAGGTCAACTATGCGACTGCCAAGGCGGCGATGCACGGCTTCAGCCGCGCGCTTGCAGCGGAAGTCGCAGCGCGCGGCGTCACCGTCAACACCATTTCGCCCGGCTATATCGCCAGCCAGGCGATCAGCAGCTTCCCGCCGGATGTGTTGGACCGCTTGGCGGCGTCGGTGCCGATCCGCCGCCTCGGCAAGCCCGAGGAAGTAGCTGCGCTGTGCGCGTGGTTGGCCAGTGATGATGCGGCCTATGTCACCGGTGCTGACTATCCGGTCAACGGTGGTCTGTACATGGGTTGATCTTCCGACCATGGATGCAACAACCAACGCCGCGCTTTGTCGCGGCGTTTTCTTTTGGAAGCCCGCGCACCATTGCTGTCGAACGTCCGGCATTTCATATCGACTGCGTCGCACTTCTGCTCGCATCTGTGCGCAGAACACCGTGGAACAGCAATGTTTCGCATCTGCGTAAACGAGCTTTAACAATCGTCCGACAGGCTCCTTGGACCGGCGTACACGCCGGCCTTTCCATGGACCCGGTAGACAATGAATCTCCAACGCCTCAGCTTCGCCATCACCCTCGCCCTGTGCACAAGCCACGCCTTCGCCGAAGCCGCTGCAGACAGCGGCGCCTCCGCGCAGACACTGGATACCATCTCGGTGATCGGCCAAGGCCAGACCCGCCAGGTGCAACGCATCGGTGAAGTCGACAAGCAGGTGTTGCCGCCGGGCAGCAGCGGCCAGAAGATCCTTGATCGCCTGCCCGGTGTCTCCGTGCAGTCGAACGACGCCTTCGGTGCCAACGAAGAATCGCAGACCATCAGCCTGCGCGGCTTCGACAAGACCCGCCTGGGTTATACGCTCGATGGCATCCCGCTCGGCGACAACAGCTATGGCAACTACAACGGCCTGAGCATCGCCCGCGCCATCATCGCCGAGAACCTGGGCGGCGCCGAGCTGTCACAGGGCATCGGCTCGCTGGGCGTGGCCTCGACCAGCAACCTGGGCGGTGCCATCCAGTACTTCTCGCAGGATCCATCCACGGTATTCGGCGGCCGCGCCAGCGTCACCGTCGGCGATGACAACCAGCGCCGCGGCTATCTGCGCGTGGATACCGGCGACCTGAATGGCTTCTCGGCCTATGTCTCCGGCGTGCACCAGGACGCCGACATGTGGGCCGCACCGCACCAGAACCAGACCACACGCCAGTTCAACGCCAAGGCGGTGTGGAACGTGGGCGATCATCGTTTCGGCGCCTTCATAGCCACCTCGCGGGCCAGCCAGGCCAACTATGCCTACCTGTCCAAGAGCATGCTGCAGCGTGGACTGGGCTACGACTGGAACATCTATGCGCCGGATTGGGACCGCGCCGTCGCCGCTGCATACTGCGCGCCAGCGACCTTCGACGCCACGCGCTGCGCCTTCAGTGGCGACGTCAACAGCATCGACGATGCGTACTACCAGAGCCGCGCGTTGCGCGATGACAATCTGTATTCGCTCGATGCCAGCCTGCATCTCGGTGACGAACTCAACCTCAAGCTGCTTGCCTACCACCATGACAATCGTGGCCAGGGCCACTGGTGGGCACCGGGCCAGCCCTCGTACCCGGGCACCGACCGCATGCTGCCGATCTCGATCCGCAGCACCAACTACACGATTGATCGCCAGGGCCTGACCGCTGCGCTGTCGTGGAACGTCGGCATCCATGAGCTGGAAGCCGGTCTGTGGTTCGAGCAGAACGACCATAACGTCGAGCGCAACTTCTACTACATCGACGGCCCGTTCCTCGACGACACCTACCTCAAGAATCCAGACCGCCGCCTGTTCGACCAGGATTTCGACATCCGCACGCGCCAGTTCTACGTGCAGGACCGCATGCGCTTCCTCGACCAGCGCCTGACCGTCGATATCGGCATCAAGAGCCCGAATACCCGCATGCGCGCCACGGCCAAACCCGGCACCGAGCAGAAGCTCGCGTCGGGCACGCTGACCGCCAAGGAGTCGCTGCTGCCGCAGCTGGGCGTCGGCTTCAAGCTCAATGCAAACAATGAGCTGTTCGCCTCGTATGCCGAGAACATCGCCGCCTTCGTCGGTGGTGGCAGCGGCGGCCCGCTGCAGGTTTCGCCGGAGTCCTTTGCCGCCAGCGCCGGCCTGGAGCCGGAGAAATCCAAGACCTTCGAGGCCGGCTTCCGCAGCTTCGGTGCCAAGTACCAGGCCTCGTTGGCCGCCTACCACGTGATGTTCGACAACCGCCTGCTCTCGCTCAACCCCTGCACCAGCATTGAAGTGGGCACGCGCCCGGAATGCATCACCCGCTTCATCAACGTCGGCTCGGTGAAAAGCCAGGGCGCGGAGCTGACCTTCATCCTCAAGCCGACGCAGGGCCTGCAGTGGTACAACGCGCTGTCCTGGAACAAGACCACCTACGAGGACGATTACCTCTCCGGCGGCGCCATCGTGCCGGTGGCCGGCAAGATCACCGTCGATACGCCGCAGCGCATGGCCTCCAGCGAATTGAGCTGGAACCGTGATGGTTGGTTCGCGAGCCTGCGCGGCAAGTACACCGGCAAGCGCTACTACACCTATACCAACGACCAGTCGGTACCGGGCGTGACCACCTTCGACGCCGGCGGCGGTTACAGCTTCGGCCCCGGCATGGGCCTGCAGAATGTGAAGGTCTCCTTGAACGTGACCAACCTGACCAACAAGCGCTACGCCGGCCAGTTGAGCTCGTTCGCCCCGACCGATCCCGCAGGCACCCGCTATTCCATCCACGCCAGCGCCCCGCGGCAGATCTTCATGACGGTGGGTGCGGAGTTTTAAGCCTCTGGCCCCCTCCCTTTGGCCGAAGGCCAAGGGGAGGGTTGGGGAGGGGTGCTCTTCGCATCAACCGAAAAAGTCACAAACAACAGCCAACCCCTCCCCAACCCTCCCCTTCGCTGCGCGAAAGGGAGGGAGCTGAACCCGGCTCCGCTACAGATCATTGCCTGCCAGCCCCCACACCTGAACGAGCCCCACCAGCAAGCCCGCCCCAGCCCCCCAGTCCGCTAAACTGACCGCCGTTTTTTGCCACAACGCCGGTCATCATCATGCTGCACGCCCAGGTTCACCTCACCCTCCCCGTCTGGATCCACGACGCCGTCGACGCCGACCGCGCCTATACCAGCGATGCGGACAAGGTGGCGCTGGCCATCGAGCTGTCGCGACTGAACGTTGAACACGCCAGCGGCGGCCCGTTTGGTGCGGTGGTATTCGGCCCGGACCACAAGGTGATCGCCGCCGCGGTAAATCGCGTGGTGCCGCATGCCACGTCGTTGGCACACGCCGAAAACATGGCCTATATGCTGGCCCAGCAGAAGCTCAACACCCCGCGCCTGAACGCGCTGCTGTCGCCGATCACCCTGGCCACCTCCTCGCAGCCCTGCTGCCAGTGCTATGGCGCCACCGTCTGGGCCGGTATCGATCGCCTGTTGATCGGCGCCAGCGCCGCCGACGTGGAAGAACTGACCCCGTTCGACGAAGGCCCGCTGCCCGCCGATTGGGCTGGTGAACTGAACAAGCGCGGCATCGAGGTCGTGCAAGGCATCAACCGCGATGACGCACGCGCCGTGCTGCACAGCTACGGCAAGAACGACGGCGCCCGCTACTGACCTGAAGCCCCTCTCCCACTGGGAGAGGGGTTGGGGTGAGGGTCCGGCAGTTCTCATGCAGTCTGCTACCGGAGCATCACCTACCCTCATCCGCCCTGCGGGCACCTTCTCCCGGCGGGAGAAGGAGAGGCCCGCCCGCTCCACACCAAGGATCTCCATGACCGGCCTGCTCTGCTACTGCCGCCAAGGCTTTGAACCGGAACTGGCCGGCGAACTGAACGAACGTGCGGGCCATGCCAGCATTTCCGGTTACGCGCGTACCCAGCGCAACGATGGCTACGTGGTGTTCGTCACCGACGAGGCCGAGGCGCTGGACCAGCGCCTGCCCTGGCGCGAGCTGATCTTCGCCCGGCAGAAACTGCGCGTGTTGGCCGAGCTGCCGCAGCTCGATGCCAGCGACCGCATCACCCCGATCATCGCCGCGCTGGAAGGCCAGCAGCGCTTTGGCGACCTGTGGGTGGAACACCCCGATTCGGACGCCGGCAAACCGCTGGCCGGGCTGGCGCGCGCCTTCGGCAATGCCCTGCGCCCGGCCCTGCGCAAGGCTGGCCTGCTCACCGACAAGCCCAACGGCAAGCTGCCGCGGCTGCATGTGGTGTTTGTCGATGGCACGCATGCATTTGTATGCGTGGCCGATACCCGCGACAGCGCGCCGTGGTTGCTGGGCATTCCGCGTTTGAAGCTGCTGCCGGACGCCCCCTCGCGTTCGGCCCTGAAGCTGGAAGAAGCCTTCATGACCCTGCTCACGCCGGAAGAACGCGAAGCGCTGGTAGTGCCGGGCATGCGCGCGGCGGACCTGGGTGCCGCACCGGGCGGCTGGACCTGGGTGCTGACCCGCCAGCACCTGCATGTGAGCAGCATCGACAACGGCCCACTGCGCCAGCATGTGCTGGATACCGGTCTGGTCGAACACCTGCGTGCCGATGGCTTCCATTGGCAGCCGGAAACGCCGCTGGACTGGATGGTCTGCGACATGGTGGAACAGCCACGCCGCGTGGCCGAACGCATGGCCACCTGGCTGCGCGAGGGCTGGTGCAAGCACGCCATCTTCAACCTGAAGCTGCCGATGAAGAAGCGCTGGGACGAAACGCGCCTTTGCCTGGAGCTGTTCGCCGACAAGGCCGGCAAGCCGCTGACCATCCGCGCCAAGCAGCTGTATCACGATCGCGAGGAAATCACGGTGTTCGTGACCCCGCGGCCCAAAGGCGCTTGATTCGAAGCCCCGCTCTGGATTGAAAGCCCCTCTCCCGTTCACGGGAGAGGGGTTGGGGTGAGGGCAGCTTGCGCTTGCAGCGGGAGCCCCCTTGTAGTGGGGGGGGTGGGGGTTGGGGGGGTCCGCTTTTTTGTCGCCCTCCCGCGGGTGTGTTTTGCTTACCCTCTCCCGCCCCGCCGCTCCGCGGCCCCCCCCAATAATTTTATTTGTGCCGTTAAAGCCTCTGCCTAGCTGGGCGCGGCACTACCG
>NZ_JBXFWM010000068.1:0-25355 GCF_056856655.1 Stenotrophomonas sp. STEN033 | reverse complement strand
GGCTTTGGCTCTGGCTCTGGCTCTGGCTCTGGCTCTGGCTCTGGCTTCGGCCCTTGCCCCTGCTCCAGCCGTTGACTTACCGGGCCCCTTCCGCAGCGACGGAGCTGGCAGACAAGACCCCGCACGGGGCGACGCACACGGATGTGCGTCGTTTTTCGACGAGACAGGGATGTCTCGTCGAAAAATCCTGCCAGCGGAGTGGACCCGCGCCGCGTAGCGGCGTGGGCGCGGAGGCAGGGTGTGTTTCTTTGCGCCAGGTTTCTTTGCACAAGCAAAGAAAGGTGGCTCGCTCCCCGCAGGGGAGTGAAAGCTGTTGATTTTAATCTTGCTGTTGCAATTGCTGCTCATCAAAGACCAAAGCGCCAGCAACAACCGGTGCCAAAGCTCCCCCATCCGCCCCCCCGCCTTCGCGGGGGCAGGCTCTTCGGGCACCCCCGCCTTCGCGGGGGCAGGCCCTTTATTCCCCCGCAGGCGGGAGAAGGGAGGCATCGAGCATTGCTTGCTCTTTCCAAAAAGCAGAAGGGCCGCAATGCGGCCCTTCCTTCAAACAACCTCAGCTAACTCACTTCTCAAGCAACGGCTTGCGCGGGAAGCGCTCCTCGCGCATCGCAGCGTTGTAAACAAACGACGCCACAATCGCCGCTGCCTGCTTCAGATCCTCCGCCTCGGCGTGATCCCAAGTATCCAGATGGCTGTGGTGCACATTGCTGAAATAATCCAGACGGTCCTGCACGAACTGGAAGCCCGGCAGACCTACCCGGTCATAACTGATGTGATCCGTGCTGCCGGTATTGCGCGACACCACCGTGGTTGCACCCACATCGTTGAACGGCTTCAACCACGCCTCGAAGATCGGCATCGCCGCCATGTTTTCCTGCGCATAGATACCGCGGAACCGGCCCGAACCATTGTCCATGTTGAAGTAGACCTGGAACTTGTCGTAATCACGCAGCTTCTGCAACGGACCGGTCGGCTCACGCAATGATGCCGGCAACGCCTTCTGCGCCGCATCGGTCGGCTCCGGATAACGCGCGAAGTGCTGCGCCACATACGCCTGCGAACCAATGAGCCCCTGCTCCTCACCGCTCCACAAGGCAACCCGGATGGTCCGCTTCGGCTTGGCACCTACCGCCTTGAGGATGCGCATCGCCTCCATCATCACCGCCACGCCGGCGGCATTGTCGGCCGCGCCAGTGCCGGTGTGCCAGGAGTCCATATGCGCACCCAGCATCACGATCTCGTCAGCCTTGCTGCTGCCACGGATCTCGGCCAGCGTATTGTGGCCCGGCTGGTTGGTCTCGTCGGTGAAGCGCGCCTGCACATCCACGCGCAGCTTGACGCTCTGCTTGTCCTTCAGCGCACGCACCAGCGGATTGAAATGCTCGGCGATCATCGCCAGCTCGGGAATACCCACCGACTCCCCCGCCTTGCGCGAGCCGCCACCGGCCACGCGGATGATGCCGTTGTCCCAGCCACTGATGCTGATCGCCGCCAGCGCACCTTCCTCGACGAAGAACGCATTGACCGCCTTGCCCAGCTCCTGGCGCTCGTTGAACTCCTTCACCCGCTTGGCACGGTCTTCCTCGGCCGTCTTGGGAATGGTGAAGGCCTGCAGGCCTTCCAGCGAGGTGGCATCGTGGCGATGCGAATCAGACTCCGTGCCACGCTTGTACTCACGTGCATCGCCCAGCAGCAGGATCTTGCCGCGCAGCTTGCCCTTGTACTTTTCCAGATCCGCCAGCTTCTTGATGTCGACCTGGATCAGCTCACCTTCCACCGGGCCGTTGGTGCCCGGCGTCCACGCCTTGGGCAGGGCATGCAGCGGCTGCACGCGCTGGCCAAGCATCTCGACGCTGGCCGAGGTGAACTCCCAACCACGGCCAAAGTCCTCGAAGGCCTCGTCATGCACATTGACCAGGCCCCATTCGTTGAACTTTCCACGGCTCCAGCTATTGGCCTGGATCATGGCCGGCGAATTGGTCAGACGCGGGCCGATGGTTTCGGTCAGGTGGCTGAAGGTATCCATCACCTGCGAACGATGGAAGGCCTCCTGACGGATCTTGCTGACCATGTCCAGATCCACCTGTTCGGCCGCGTGCGCCGTAGCGCTCACCGCCAAACCCATGCACAACGCCAACAAACCCCGCTTGATCATGCTTCCCCCGGCCTTAGGCCCAATGACAACAAACCACCGAGTCTAGCCAGCCGTTGGCCCCGTCGAGTCGGCCAATGGTCATGGTTTGCCGACAGCCGTCGCGATTCAATCCACGCAGGTGACCACCGCATGCACCAGCGCAGGCTGCAGCTGGCTTTGCCAATCACGGTCATTGGCCACCTGGGCACGCTTGCGGCTGGCCTCGAAGGCGGCAAAGTCGAGATCGGCATAAGCCCACAGCGTTTGATCGTCAGTCTGTGCCAGCACGCCGTCGGCGGGGAAACCCACATCCATCGGTGCATAGATCGCGGCCTCACCGGTATTCATATCCAACGCTGGACTCCATTCGGCGAGCCCGGCGGTGACCGACTGCGCCACGAACATCCGGTTCTCCAGCGCACGGGCCAGGCAACCGATGCGCACGCGCATCGCACCGGCGGCAGTATCGGTACAGCTCGGTACGATCAACAAACGCGCTCCCGCCTCGTACTGGCGGCGTATCGGCAACGGAAATTCGCTGTCGTAACAGATGGCCACGCCGATGCGAATGCCGTCAATCTCGAAGACTTTCAGCACATCGCCTGGATCGATGATGCCCGTGTTCTTCTCGAAACCGGTCAGCTGCAGCTTGTCCTGCCACAGGTGCAGGCCTTGCGGTGTCAGCCAGTCGCAGCGGTTGCGGAACCGACCATTGCCGCCATCAAGCAGGAAACTGCCGGCCACCACGTGCATGTCCAGTTCCCGCGCCAGGCCGGAAAACAGTTCCAGCCAGCGCTGGCGGTACTGCTGGATGGCAACCAGCGAAGCGCACAGGTCGCTGAAGATCGGGCGACCAAAACTCGCCGCCAGTTCCAGCGACAGGTATTCCGGCAATACCGCGATACGCGCACCGGCGGCGGCCGCCTCACCCAGCACCAGCGCCTGGCGCGCCGCGAATTCTTCAAAGCTGGCGGGCGAGCCCACCGGATAACGAGAAACGGCGATCCTCATGCGACGGGCTCCAGGTTGCGGGTCCAGAATGTCAGAGGATGCATGACGCTGCCCTGCCCTGCCTCCTCCCACTGCAACTGCATGGTCATGCCCGGCTGACGCTGGTAACCGCGCTTATGCCAGAACATTGCATTGTCGCGATGCCCGGGCGGCCGACGCGGGTCGTCGTCGGCCCGATCCACTGCACAGAACGCGGTCAGCGTGAAGCGGTCCAGCGCACGCGCATGCGCCTCGCGTGCATCGAAGAACGCATGACCGATGCCTTGCCCGCGATACGCAGGCAGCAGCACGGATTCGCCGAAATAGAAGATCCCAGCAGGATCGATACCCGCCTGCTCGAACGGCGCGCGGAAAGCCGGACCATCATCGAGCAGTGGCAATCCGGTCGACGCCCCCACAACCGCGTCGCCGGAGCGTGCAATTACGCACACCGCATCCGGTGTCGCCGCGTAGGCCGCGAGGTAGTCACGCTCGTAGTCGAGGCTGCCCTGGTAGAGATAGGGCCAATCATTGAACACCTGGATACGCAGCCGCGCGATGTCGTCAAGATAAGGCAGCAGTTGCTGGCCAAGCAGGCTGGTGATGGTGGGAGTTGAGTGCATGCGGGGATTCTAGAGCTAACGGTGGGAAGACGAGCCTCTTCAGCTTGTTCCTCGTGGCGCCCCCTCTCCCCAACCCCTCTCCCGCGAGGGGAGAGGGGCTTCAAGCTGCAATTGCATTTATCGCGTCTTTGGCCGCCGCAGTAGGCAACTGAGGAGCCTTATCCGCCAAAGGGGCCGCGGCGGTGACTGCAGGCTCAAGTCTCTGCTCCGGCTTTGGTTGCGGTTGCGGTTGCTCGTGCTTTTGTTCTTGCCCTCAGCTTTTGACGTACCGGGCCCCTTCCGCAGCGACGGAGCTGGCAGACAAGACCCCGCACGGGGCGACGTGCGGGACGCACGTCGTTTTTCGACGGTACAAGGATGTATCGTCGAAAAATCCTGCCAGCGGAGTGGACCCGCGCCGCACAGCGGCGTGGGCGCGGAGGCAGGGTGTGTTTCTCTTGGTTATCTTCTCTTTGCACAAGCAATAGAGAAGTAACTCGCTCCCCGCAGGGGAGTGAAAGCTGTTGCTGTCGCCTAGGCCTTTCATAAAAAGAGAGCAACAGCAAAATCCAAAGCCCCCCATCCGCCCTCCGGGCACCTTCCCCCGCAAGCGGGAGAAGGGAGTGTCATGCAGCTCGGTGCATGTCTTCGGCCCGCCTTCGCGGGGATGCGCTTCGAATATCGCGCTTTTCGGCTGCACGCCCATGGATTTCTGCTGAAAATCGGAGAACCGCAATATCACGCAACCCACCAAGCAACCACTCCACTCACTCCCACCACCCATATACCACCAAACGCTCCACAGGCAGCACCACAAACCATGCCCGCCCATCCAATGCCACCGCCGAATAGCCAGCCCCATGACCGGATGGCAACACCTCGGCAGCAAACGAAGCTCCCTCCGCCGCAAACGCCGAATACACCCAATTCCCTGCCTCGAAGTACCGCAGTCCCTTGCGCCTGATCGCCAACGCCGTCGACAACGACAAGCGCAGCGCCACAACCCCTTGCGCCTGCCCACCAGCAAACATACTGCCAAGCAACGCCCGCTCCACCTGCCCCGGCGCCAAGCCGAAGTGCAACAAGCCGCAGGTCTCGATACCTGCCGGTAACAAGCGCTTCGCACGGCGATGGATCAATGCACGATTCATGTCATTCCTCCCTGCGAAAGAGGCGGGATGGCCAACGCCACCCCGCCCCGTCATCGCAACTGCCAGATCAGGCCTGCTTGCTCACCGCACGATTGCTCAGCTCGTACCAATCGACCTTGCGGGTGATCCACATGATCGCGGCGAGGATGCCGAACAGCAGCAGCGAACCCATCAGCAACGCGTTGTTCTCCGAAACCAGCAGCACGTACAGCACGCCGTACAACATCGTCAGCATCGTCGCGAAGCCGACACCGCGCTTCCAGCTGTGCAGCACTCCGCTCAGATAGAAGCCTTGCAGGCCGATACACGCCGCCGCCGCGATCAGATAGGCCTGCCAGAACGCAATCTGCTCGGACAGGCTCAGTAGCAACAGGAAGAAGATCGCCAATGCCAGGCCAACCAGCAGGTACTGCAGCGGATGGATCTTCAACTGCTTGATCAGCTCGAACAGCGCGAAACCAACGAAGGTCAGCAGCACGAACAGGATGCCGTACTTGCTGGCCCGGTCCACCTGCGTATAGGTATCCACCGGGTCCACCAAAGCCACGTTCAATGACTCCACGCTGCCGCCATCGCTACGTATCGCCCTGACCAGCTGCGACTGCGCCGCCGAGGCCAGCGAAGACACCGCCCACTCCGCCTTGAAGCCGCTGGCATCGATGCTGCGCTCGTTGGGCAGGAAGCTGCCACCGAACAGCGGATGCTGCCAGGTCGAAGACAGCGACACCCGGGTATCATCACCGACCGGCGCAACCGCCAGCGAACGGGTGCCACCCAGCACGAACTCCAGCTCGACCTTGCCCCCCTCGCGCAACACGCCCTGCACCGAATCCGGCAATACCGACAGCGGCGCATGCAGGCCCTTGGAGGTTCCTTCCAATACGCCAGCGCCGGGCTGCAACTGGATCGCACGGCCGTCGACGCGCAGGTTCGGCGTGCCTACCAGACCGCGCACATCGGACACGCCCAAGGCCAGATAGGGACGGCCGTAGCTGCGCCCCGGCACCGCCACATAGCTGCTTTCGGCGAACTCGGCCTGCAGTTTGGCCTGCCAGTTGTAGACCGGCACCTTGAACAGGCCGACGGTGCGCTCGTCGGTGCGCATAGTGCCCTGCACATTCAAGCGCGTCGGCATCTGCAGGTCGTAGCCGCTCTCGACGCGCATTTCAGTCCTGCGCGGATTGTTGCCCTCGGCCGGAATCTCGACTTCGCGCTGCTGGGTCCACGGCAGCACCCGCACCGGGCCGATCAGCGACTGCTCGCCAGCCCAGCTCTGCGATACTCGTTCGACCGCCTCGTCGCGGTAACGCTCACGCTCATTGATGGTGCTGCGGATCAGCAGCAGGGGAATCAGCAGCAACAACACCAGCCCGCCGACAATGGCGAAGCGCAACAGCAGTTTCAGGGAAGTCATGTCCCGTCCTCGTGTGGAAACAGGGACAGGTTGAATGCGGCCGGTGAGCAGGGTTTGTGCCGAGTTTGAAGCGAATGTGAAGTCAGCCGGCCGGCAGCAGCAGGCGCGCTTCGGCGCCACCTTCGGGATGGTTGCCCAGCTGCGCGACGCCGCCATGCAGGCGCGCCACCTCGGCCACGAATGGAAGGCCCAGGCCGGAACTGCGTTGTCCCGTACCCGGCCGCGCCAGCGAATAGAAGCGCTCGAACACCCGCTCCTGCGCGTATCCCGGCACACCGGGGCCGTTGTCGCGCACGGCGATGCGCCAGTTCTGTTGCTGGTGTTGCACACTCAGCACGATGCGGCCACCCGGCGCGGAGAACGCGATCGCGTTGTCCAGCAGGTTCGAAAGCGCCTGCCGCAGCAGGAAGGTATCGCCCAGCACCGCTGCGCGCTCCGGCAGTTCCACATCCAGTTCGATCTGCCCCGCCTGCAGACGTGGCGCCGCATCCTCGGCCAACGCGCGACAGACCGCGACCAGATCCACCTCGGTACGCCGCTGCAGCCAGCCGTGCTGTTCAACCTCGGCCAGCCGCAGCAACTGGTCGATGGTTTCGGTCAGGCGCCGTTCCTGCTGCACGATGTTGGCAGCAAAACGCTGCCGGTCTGCTTCCGGCAAGGGCTCCTGCAGGAGTTCGGCAGCGCCACGTATCGCCGCCAGCGGACTCTTCATTTCGTGGGTCAGCGACTGCACGTACTGCTCGACATAGGCCTTGCCTTCGAGCTTGCGGCGCATCGTTTCCAGCGCCTGGCCGAGGTCGCCGATCTCGTCGCGTCGCCGCTTCGGCGGTGGCACCGGCTCACCGGCGCTCACCGCCTTGGCATAACGATTCAGTCCGCTGATACCGCGCGACAACCACCAGGTCATCAACAGACCGATCAGTGCCGACAGCCCGATCAACCAGGCACCGCGCGCAATGATGGCGCGCTGGCTGGCAACGATGAAAGGATCGATGGTGTCATTGGGCTGCGACAGGGTCAGTACGCCGATCAGGGTGCGGCCATCGGCCGGGTCGTACATCGGCGCGGCCACGTGCATGACGGTGTTGGTTTCGTCGCCCGGAATCTCCGGACTGGAGCGTGCGCCGTACTCGCCGCGCAGGGTCCTGTAGACATCATTCCAGCGCGAGTTGTCGCGGCCCACGTCCTGCCCGCGCGAGTCATAGACCACGATGCCCTGCGCATTGGTCACCGTCACCCGGTAATCGATGCTGCGCTTGGGGAACCGCCACACCATCGCCTTGGGATCGCGGCGCTGGGCGGTGGCCAGGCGCGCGGCGAAGTCCCCGTCGCCGATATGGCCGGCCTTCAGATCCGGCGCAGCCATGACCGCCAGCACATTGGCCGCGTCCACCAGGGTGGACTCCATCGCCTGGCGCACGCCGGGTTTGACCTCGTTGACGAACACGCGCATCACGAAGAACGCGGCGATGCCGACAATCAGGAAGAACCCCAGGAACAGCTTCAGCCCGATCCGCATCGGTCAGACATCCAAGGCGTAGCCGACGCCGCGATGGGTGCGGATCGGTTCGCCCTGCGCGCCGGCCGCACGCAGCTTCGCGCGCAGGGTTTTGACGTGGGTATCGACGGTACGGTCGGTGCTGTCGCTGGCGTGGTCCCAGCCACGCTCCATCAACTGCGACCGGCTCAGGATCGCCCCGGGCCGCTGCAGCAGTGCCGCCAGCAAGGCGTATTCGTAGCGGGTCAGGTCCAGCAGCGCCTCGTCGTAGCGGATACGGCGGCCGTCGTGGTCAATCGCGAACCGCCCCAGCTGCTTCCAGCCACCCTCTTCGGCTGCAACTGGCGCAGTCCGGCGCAGTCGCGCGCGCACCCGGGCCACCATCTCGCGCGGCGAGAACGGCTTGGTCACATAGTCGTCGGCCCCCAGCTCCAGCCCCAACACACGGTCGAACTCGTCGTTACGGGCGGTCAGGAAAATTACCGGCACCTGGCTGAAAGTGCGCAGCTCACGGCAGACCTCGAAACCACCCAGGTC
This sequence comes from Stenotrophomonas sp. STEN033, assembly GCF_056856655.1. Classification (NCBI taxonomy): domain Bacteria; kingdom Pseudomonadati; phylum Pseudomonadota; class Gammaproteobacteria; order Lysobacterales; family Lysobacteraceae; genus Stenotrophomonas; species Stenotrophomonas sp. STEN033. The sequence continues at coordinate 17,029 of NZ_JBXFWM010000068.1, read as the reverse complement.
GGGCAGGCCGACGTCCAGCACCACCACATCGGCGCCATGCTGGCGCAGCAAGGCCAGTGCTTCGCGGCCCAGCGTGCAGTGACTGGCGGCATAGCCTTCGCTGCGCAGCGCATAAAGAAGGGTGTCGGCGATGGCGGCCTCGTCTTCGACGACGAGTACCCGGGCAGGTTGGCTGGACATTGCATCAGCATAGCTGGCCCTGCTGCAGACGCCAGCGGCCGGCAGCAATCGGCACGCCGTGGAAACAGCCGGATCGGCCCTCGGCACCGCTGCGCACACAGGCGCCCAGCCGGCTCCCTCCAATGAAAACGCCCACACCACGCCGCAAGCCGTAAACTTCGCCGATGAATTATCGCCACGCCTTCCACGCCGGCAACCACGCCGACGTCCTCAAGCACATCGTCATGCTGGCGATGATCGACGCGCTCAAGCGCAAAGACTCGCCCTTCTTCGTCCTGGACACGCATGCCGGCCGCGGCCGTTACCTGCTGTCCGCCGAGGAAAGCCGCAAAACCGCCGAAATCGATGAAGGCGTGCTGCGGCTGATGGCCGCCCCGGCCTTGCCGGAAGTGGTCGAGCAGTACCTGCGTGCCGTCCAGGCCGACAACCCGGTCGGCGCCCTGATCTCCTACCCTGGTTCGCCGCTGCTGGCCGCGCGCGCCCTGCGCGAACAGGACCGCATGGCCGCCTGCGAGCTGCAGAAGGACGAGGTCACCGCGCTCAAGGAACTGTTCGCGCACGACCGGCGGGTACAGGTGCATGCAGGCAATGGCTACGAAGCCATCCGCGCCTTCCTGCCACCGAAGAGCGGCGCCATCAAGATCGGCCGGGCGTTGGTGCTGATCGACCCACCCTATGAGGTGCAGGATGCCGAGTACCCGCTGATCATCTCAACCTTGCGTGAGATCCTGACCCGAATGCCGCAGGCGCAATGCGCGGTCTGGTACCCGATCAAGCAGCGTCGTACCCTGCAACCGTTTTTCCGCAAGGCGGCCGCGCTGCCGGCCAAGTCCATCCTGGTCACCGAGCTGATGGTGAGGTCCGATGACTCCCCCCTGCGTCTGAATGGTAGCGGGATGCTGTTGCTGAACCCGCCCTGGCAGTTCGAGCAGGTGCTGGCCCCGGCCCTGCCCGTGCTGAAGCAGCATCTGGGAGAAACCGGCGCCTCAACCCGGCTGGAGTGGCTGAAGACGCCCGAGTGACGGGCATCGCCGCCAAACTGCAGCCGCTTTGGACCGCGTTCACAGAACGTAGCAGCCACGGTGACAGAATCAGGCGACTTTGGAGGAAACGTAGTCATGGCCACTCGCAACCGCATGCCCCCGTGGCATGAAAATTTCAAGGCACCCAGCGGCCGAGAGCTGCTGATACGACCTATCCGCCCTGAAGACGGTGCACCACTGCAAGGCGCGTTTGCCCTGTTCGGGCCGGAAGAAGTGCGCGACAAGTTCCTGCAGTCGGTCGAATCATTGTCTGATGAGACTGCGCAACGCTTGACCCATCCCAATCCCAAAACCGAGATCGCATTGGTGGCAGCCGAACCGCTGCCACCGGGCGAGGCACTGGTGGGAGCAGTGGCCCGGGCGTCCATCATTCCCGGCACCCGTGACGCTGAATACGCAATCCTGGTGAGCCGCTTCCTGGCCGGCCAAGGTCTCGGCCGGCAATTGATGCGCAAACTGGTCAAATGGGCGCGTGGCAAATATCTTGATCGCCTGTACGGCGACATCGCCCAGGACAATGAGCCGATGCTGCAACTGGCCGCTTCGCTGGGCTTCAAGCAGGTGCCTCACCCAGCGGCTGCCCCGGGACTGGTACGCATGGTGCTGGAACTGGCGACCTGAGCAGCGGTTCCAGACCTCATCTCCCGACAGGCGCCGGCAAGGCGCCTGTCGCTTTTCGGGCCAGTGCGCCGCCCGGCGTCGCAAATCGGACCTGCCCGGCAGGGCGACAGGGGCGCATCTGGTAAAATTTGCGGTCCATGTCGCCTATCACCTACCCCATTCCGCCGCTGCCCCGTTCGGGCCAGCTCCGCGCCTGGTGGCGCGCCCCGGCTTCCAGCAGCGCCCTGGCCTGGCATGTCGCCTGCGCGGCGCAGGCCCACGCCAAGCCGCTGCTGCTGATCACCCGCGATAACCAGAGCGCGCATCAGCTGGTGGCCGACCTGCAGACCCTGCTGGGCGCGGACAGCCAGCTGCCGGTAGTGCCGTTCCCCGACTGGGAAACCTTGCCCTACGACCAGTTCAGCCCGCACCCGGACATCATTTCGCAGCGTCTGGCCGCATTGCACCGCCTGCCGACGCTGAAGCAAGGCATCGTCGTGTTGCCGGTGCAGACGCTGCTGCAGCGTTTGGCGCCGCTGAGCTATATCGTCGGTGGCAGCTTCGACCTGAAGGTTGGCCAGCGCCTGGACATGGATGCGGAGAAGCGTCGCCTGGAAAGCGCCGGTTACCGCAATGTCGCCCAGGTCATGGATCCCGGTGATTTCGCCGTGCGCGGCGGCCTGCTTGATGTCTATCCAATGGGCGCCGATGCGCCATTGCGCATCGAGCTGCTGGACGAGGATATCGACTCCATCCGCGAGTTCGACCCGGAATCGCAGCGTTCGCTGGACAAGGTGACGGCAGTGAAGATGCTGCCCGGCCGCGAAGTGCCTATGGATGAGGCCAGCCTCAACAAGGTACTCGCCTCGCTGCGCGAACGCTTCGACGTGGATACCCGGCGCAGTCCGCTGTACCAGGACCTGAAGGCCGGCCTGCTGCCCTCGGGCATCGAATACATGCTGCCGCTGTTCTTCAACCAGACCGCGACCTTGTTCGACTACCTGCCGGACGGTTTCATGACCGTTCTCGGCAGCGGCGTCAGCGAAGCCTCCGATGCGTTCTGGCTGCAGACCAACAGCCGCTACGAACAACGTCGCCACGATATCGAGCGACCGCTGTTGCCGCCTGACGAGATCTACCAGTCGCCGGACAAGCTGCGCGAGCAGTTCAACAAACTGCCGCGCGTGGAAGTGTGCGCGGCCGATCATCCGCGCGCCGCCGAAGCGCAGCCGCTGGGTGACCAGCCACTGCCGCCGTTGCCGGTCGCTGCCAAAGATGCACCGGCGGGGCAGGCATTGAAGTCCTTCATCGAGCACTACCCGGGTCGGGTGCTGATCGCGGCGGATTCGCCGGGACGGCGCGAGGCCTTGTTGGAAGTGCTGCAGGCGGCGGAGCTGCGGCCTGAGGTTGTGCCCAGCTTCAACGACTTCCTCCCTTTCCCCATCGGGGGAAGGTGGCCTGAAGGGTCGGATAGGGGTAAGGCTGCTAGCCAAAGCCAGACAGCTGGTGGGCTTACGCCCCCTACCCTCTCCCCAACCCCTCTCCCGAAGGGAGAGGGGCTTAGTCGCTTCGCCATTACCGTTGCGCCGCTGGATGACGGCTTTGCGCTCAGCGAGCCGGCCCTGGCCGTGCTCACCGAACGCCAGCTGTTCCCGGAGCGCGCCGGTCAGCCGCGGCGTACGCGTCGTGCCGGACGTGAGCCCGAGTCCATCATCCGCGACCTGGGCGAACTGACCGAAGGCGCGCCCATCGTCCATGAAGACCACGGCGTCGGCCGCTACCGCGGTTTGATAGCGATGGATGTCGGCGGCATGCCCGGCGAATTCCTCGAGATCGAATACGCCAAGGGCGACCGCCTGTATGTGCCGGTCGCGCAGCTGCACCTGATCAGCCGTTATTCCGGCGCGTCGCCGGAAACCGCGCCGCTGCACTCGCTGGGCGGCGAGCAATGGGCCAAGGCCAAGCGCAAGGCTGCCGAGAAGGTCCGCGACGTGGCAGCCGAACTGCTGGAGATCCAGGCGCGTCGCCGCGCCCGCGCCGGGCTGGCGCTGGATATCGACCGCGCCATGTACGAACCCTTCGCGGCCGGCTTCCCGTTCGAGGAAACCCCCGACCAGCAGGCCGCGATCGAAGCCACCCTGCGTGACCTGCAGTCCAGCCAGCCGATGGACCGCGTGGTCTGCGGCGACGTCGGCTTCGGCAAGACCGAAGTCGCCGTGCGTGCGGCCTTTGCCGCGGCCAGCGGTGGCAAGCAGGTGGCGGTGCTGGTGCCGACCACGCTGTTGGCCGAGCAGCACTACCGCAACTTCCGCGACCGTTTCGCCGATTACCCGCTGCGCGTGGAAGTGCTGTCGCGCTTCAAGACCAGCAAGGAAATCAAGGCCGAGCTCGACAAGGTGGCCGAAGGCACCATCGATGTGATCATCGGCACGCACCGCCTGTTGCAGCCGGATGTGAAGTTCAAGGACCTGGGCCTGGTCATCGTCGACGAAGAGCAGCGCTTTGGCGTGCGCCAGAAAGAAGCGTTGAAGGCCATGCGCGCCAACGTGCACCTGCTGACCCTGACCGCCACGCCGATCCCGCGTACCTTGAACATGGCGATGGCCGGGCTGCGTGATCTGTCGATCATCGCCACGCCGCCGCCGAACCGACTGGCGGTGAAGACCTTTGTCACCGCCTGGGACAATGCGCAGCTGCGCGAGGCGTTCCAGCGTGAACTGTCACGTGGCGGCCAGCTGTATTTCCTGCACAACGATGTGGAAAGCATGGGGCGGATGCAGCGCGAGCTGTCCGAACTGGTGCCCGAGGCACGCATCGGCATGGCCCATGGGCAGATGCCGGAGCGCGAGCTGGAACGGGTGATGCTGGATTTCCAGAAACAGCGCTTCAACGTGCTGCTGGCCAGCACCATCATCGAATCGGGCATCGACATCCCCAACGCCAACACCATCATCATCAACCGCGCCGACCGCTTCGGTCTTGCGCAGTTGCATCAGCTGCGTGGTCGCGTTGGTCGTTCGCATCACCGTGCGTACGCCTACCTGCTGGTGCCGGACAAGCGCTCCATCACCCCGGACGCGCAGAAGCGCCTGGATGCCATCGCCTCGATGGACGAGCTGGGCGCGGGCTTCACCCTGGCCACCCACGATCTGGAGATCCGCGGTGCAGGCGAGCTGCTCGGCGAAGACCAGAGCGGGCAGATGGCCGAGATCGGCTTCAGCCTCTACACCGAGCTGCTGGAGCGCGCGGTGCGTTCGATCAAGTCGGGCAAGCTGCCGGACCTGGATGCGGGCGAAGAAGCACGCGGTGCCGATGTCGAACTGCATGTGCCGGCGCTGATCCCGGAAGACTATCTGCCCGACGTGCACACCCGTCTTACCTTGTACAAGCGCATCAGCTCGGCGCGTGACAACGAGCGCCTGCGCGAGCTGCAAGTGGAGATGATCGATCGCTTTGGCCTGTTGCCGGATCCGGTCAAGCATCTGTTCGCCATCGCCGAGCTCAAGTTGCAGGCCAACGAACTGGGCATCCGCAAGCTGGAGCTTGGCGAAAACGGTGGCCGCATCGTGTTCGACAGCAAGCCCAATATCGATCCGATGGTGGTGATCCAGCTGATCCAGAAACAGCCCAAGCTCTACCAGATGGATGGCCCGGACAAATTGCGTATCAAACATCCGTTGCCGGAAAGTGCCGACCGTTTCAACGCCGCACGCGCCTTGCTGACCACACTACGCCCCGCAAACAGCTGAATAAATCAATTGGTAAAGATTGCGTGACGATGAAAGGGCGTTGAAAATAACGCCCCCTCTCTTACGCTCGCAGCCGCCCCCCACGCGGCTCCGTCATCATGTTGACCATCACCACGCCCGTGGGTCTGTCGCATCCACCGGATGACAGCTCCTGCGCCATCGATGTATTGGCAGCCGCGCTGGACCAGCGCGACAGCTATACCGACCATCACTGCGATCGCGTGTCGCAACTTGCCCAGGCCATGGGCCGCCGCTGCGACCTGTCCGAGGAGCGCATCGGCCATCTGGTGCTTGCCGCACGATTCCACGATGTCGGCAAGATCGGCATCCGCGACGACGTACTGTTGCATCCGGGCAAACTGGACGAAGACAAGATATCGGTCATGCGCACCCATCCCGAGCGCGGTGCACGCCTGTTCGCCGCCACCGGCCGCAGTGACGCCAAGGCTGTTGCCAAACTGATTCGACACCACCACGAAGCCTGGGATGGCAGCGGCTATCCGCACGGTCTGCAGGGCGAAGACATTCCGCTTGAGTCACGCATCCTGACGATCGTCGATGGCTTCGATGCGATGACTTCACAGCGCCCGTATCGCGGCCCGATGCCGATGCAGCGCGCCATCGAGATCCTGGCCAACGACCGCGGACGACTGATCGACCGGCGCCTGTTCGGCGAGTTCATGGGCCTGCTGCGCGGCGATAGCGCACCGGCCGCTTGATCCAGGCCAATCACAACACCGGCGACATCATCGCCACGGCGTTGCGCACCAAGCGCGTGGCCAGCGGCCACGCCATCACCTGCGACAACAGCACCGGTTCGGATACCGACAGATAGCCTTGCTGCCGCTGCACGATGCTGGAGGTAACTGCACTGTCGGCAATCAGCAGATTGTTCTCGAAGTTCAGCTCCAGACTGCGCCGGTCCATGTTGGCCGAGCCGATCAAGGCGATCTCCCCGTCGATGGTCAGTGACTTGGCGTGCAGCAGGCCCAGCGGATACTCGTGGACCTCCACGCCACACTGCAGAAGATCGGCATAGGTGCTGCGACTGCTCTGCCCCACCAGCCAGGAATCATTGTGCCTGGGGAAGATCACCCTTGTGCGCACGCCCCGTCGTGGTGCCGCGCAGATCGCGCGCAGCAGTGCTTCGTCCGGCACGAAGTACGGCGTACTGATGATCAGCTCATGGCGCGCGGCATAGATGCAGGCCACGAACATATCGGTCATCGCGTTGTGGCGGGTAACCGGGCCGGTTTCAAACGCCATGGCCAGACAGCCATCGTCGAACTGCGGTTGCATCGTCGCTGCTGCGAAAGCATCCAGCCCCTGCTCTCCGGTTTCCGGGATCCAGCCACTGAGAAACAAACGCTGTATCTGCGCCACCACCGGGCCTTGGCAACGCAGCAGCAGGTCTATCCACGGTGCATAACGCGGTTTGACCCGGAACTCCGGGTCGGCGCAGTTCTGGCTGCCGCAATAGGCGATGCAGTTGTCGATGATCACGATCTTGCGGTGATCGCGCAGGTCCATGCGGCTGAAGGCCACATGCTGCACCCGGGTCAGATCATTCAGGGTGCGCACCAGCTTGACCCCGGCCTGCTGCAGCTGCGACCAGCGGGGGCTGCCACTGAAGGCCCGCGAGCCCAACGCATCCACCATCACCCTGCAGGCCACACCGCGCCTGGCAGCCGCCGCTACCGCCTCGGCAACGCGGCCACCGGCACCATCATCCAGCCAGATGTAGAAGGCGATATGCACGCTCTGCTGCGCTTGACTGATGTCCTGCACCAGTTGATCCATGGCTGCACGGCAATCCTCCGTGGGCGCGTTCGCTAGCGACTGGGCGGCACCCAGCAGCACGACCCGGTTGCCCGGCTGTGGCACAAAGCCATTGATCGATTGCGCCAGCACAAACAAGGATGCAGCCTTGCCATCGATTGCCGCAGCGGCGGTGCCGTGCGGATCGCCCGCCGCCTGCAGCATTCGAACGGTCTGCCGCAGGCGTCGCGCACGCGCTCGTCCAATGCTGGTTTCGCCCAATAGCAGATAGGCGAACATGCCCAGCAATGGCGCCAGCATGATCACCGCCACCCACGCCGCACGCGACGCCGGTGTACGGTTGGGCCGGGTCAACGCGCGCGCGGCCACCAGCAAATGCGCGATGAAAACCAGCACGCTCACTACCCATTGAATGGGAGCCTGCGGCCAGCCCAGTTCAAATACCATGCTGCTCCTCCCAACGCTGATGACGGAACAAGGCAGATCAATAGCACGCTGTTCGTGTGGCTGGAATCAGCACGCTTCCCTTTCCAGCCAACGGCAGATGAACCGAGCATCGCGACAAACACCGTCGCCCGCTATTTTTCACCTATCGCAAAGGCTTGGCGGCGCCTGCTATGCCGGCAGACAGCCGGATGGTCCGGCTTGGAGCAGAGCGTGATGCGCGTGTCCCGATCAGCACAAACGATACTGGCAGCAGTTTTACTCATTGGCGGCTATTCATTGGCACTGGCCGCACCACCCGCTGACACCACCTTGCCAAGCTATACAGAGCTGGACAAAGACAAGGATGGAATCGTCACCCTGTCCGAAATCGATGTCTATCCGCCGGGTGTTGCTGCGCGACTGCAGCACTGCGACAGCAACAAGGATCACAAGCTGAGCCAACGGGAATACGCGCAATGCACGGCCAGCACCCACCCACATACCCCAGCCAAATAGTCCAGCCAAATAGTCCAGCCCACCCAATCCGTCAGAGCGGCAGCCAGGGCGTCTGCGCCAATGCGGATTGCAGGCGAACCAACAGCACTTCGGACTGTTCCAGCCGCTGTTCACCGATTGCGGCCAATGGCCAGATACCGGTGGCATTGAATGCCACCGCGCCATTGCACCGGGCCAGCGTCGGCACGTGCACGTCGGCGTGATGCTGCAACTGACCAAGCGCGGCCAAGCCATCCATCAACAGGCGCTCGGTGCTGCCACGCAGCGCCGACGCCTGTGGCCAGCACACCTGGGTGCCGTCCCAGAACGCCAGGTTCCAGGTCGTGCCTTCGCTGATGCGGCCTTGCGCATCGACAAACAAGGCGTCATCGAATCCGCGTTGCAACGCCTGCCTGCGCAACTGGAACAGCGGGAAGGTTCCCACGTGCTTGATATGCGCCAACTCGCGTTGATACGGCAGCGGCAGCACTGAACGCGCAATCGCTGGAATCGATGCCGGCGCGGCGATGGCCACCAACACATCCACCGGCACTGCACGCAGCGGCTGGCGGAAATCGAACTGCCGCGAGAACACCGTGATCCGCACCGACGCATCCGCCGCATCGAGCTGCTGCAAGGCCTGCCGCAACCATGCCACGACCTGCACGCAATCCAGTTCAACCCCAAACAGCTCGCGCGTACCCTGTTGCAGCCGCTGCAGGTGCAGCGCCCAACCCTGCACCGCGCCAGAGCGCACCTGCAGCGAGGTGAAGTGACCGTAATTGACCAACGCCGCACTCAAGGCGCCGGCATCGGCCAGTTGCCCGTTGCAGAACAGCACCGTCACGGCAACGCCTGCGCCTGCGCCCACATCGCGCGGAGGATCCCTGCCGCCGGTGCGCGCTTGGCCAGCCATGCCGACTGCCCTGCCCAGGCCTGCATCGCGTCGAGCCGGTTGGCGGCACTGGCTTGCTTGCGCATGCCGGCGGTCAGTCCGCGCTGCACCGGATAGGGACGTGGCACTGGCGCGTCGGCCGCCTCGGCAGCGCGCACATAAGCGGTATCGAGGGCGCGTCCAAGTCGGCCACTGAAGGCCCGCGTCGCGCGCGTGGCTTCGGGCTCGGCAACAGCCAGCGCCTGTTTCCACGCCGCAGGAATATCGGATTCATCGGCGGCCAGGAATGCCGTACCCACCTGCACCGCGCTGGCCCCCAGCATCAGGGCGGCCGCGACACCGCGACCATCGGCAATGCCGCCAGCAGCGATCACCGGCACGCTCAGGTGATCGACCAGACGCGGCAGCAAGGCAAACAGACCGACCATCTGCCGCTCGGCGAGCGCTGGGTCAAACGCACCACGATGACCGCCCGCCTCCAGGCCCTGCGCAACCACTGCATCGGCACCGGCGGCCTGCGCCTGCAGTGCTTCACTCAAGGTGGTCGCGCAGGCGAACCAGGCAATGCCGGCAGCCTGCAGTCGTGCCACCTGTGCGGCAGAAAACACGCCCATGATGGTTGATGCCACCGCGGGTCGGGCGGCAATCAGCGCATCGAACTGGGCATCAAAATCGGCAGGACCGGCATCGCCGGCGTCCGCCGCGACCTGCGGTCCCCATTGCGCAAGAAATTCGCGCGTCGCCGTTTCGGCGGCAGGGTCACGCAGCGGAGCAGGATCCGGCACCCATAGATTGACCTGCGCCGGCCCCTGCGACTGCTGGCCAAACGCCTGCATCCATTGGCTGATCTGTTCCGGCGTGGACAGCACCGCGCCCATCGCGCCCATGCTGCCGGCATTGGCAAGCGCTGCAGACAGTGGCACCGGGCAGGCGCCGGCCATCGGCGCCAGCAGGATGGGAAGTTCAAGACCGAAGCGCTGGCAGGACGCTTCGGTCCGGGTGGAGATGAGGGCGTTGTGCATGGCGGTGATCATACCGCCGATGCCCGCACTGCTCAGCGCAGCGAAAGCGCGTAGGAACGCACCAACTGGCTGTCCATCTCATCGTTGAACGTGAAGTTCACGTACTGCGCATCATCGGCAGCGAAATCCACGTCCACCCGTGAGCGGCCGATCTCGGCACCGGATTCGTCCAGTGCACGCGCCAGGAACGCGCCCTTGTACGGCTTGGTCGCCACCACATACACCGACGCATCCTTGGAGCCCATGCCGCGGCTCTTGCCCAAGGTCACGGTCATGCCGTTGCTGACCACTTCCGGGGCGACGTCGAGCTTGAGCGACATGCGCTTGTCGACGCCTTCGCCCAGACCGGCAACGAAGTCGGTGGCAGTGCCGCTGATCGCACTGCCCGCCTTCTGTGACAGCGAGCGATCCTCACCGCAGGCGCTCAGCGCCAGCACCGCCAAAACCAGATACATCCTGTTCTTCATGCACCACTCCCTGTTCAACCGGTTGGAATCAAACGTTATCAACGGAACGGCAGGCCGCCCTTGCCACCCATGGCACCGAGCATGCCCTTCATGTTGCGCATCATGCCCTTCATGCCGCCACCGGCAAGCTTGCCCATCATCTTTTCCATCTGCATGTACTGCTTCATCAGCTTGTTGACGTCGGCCGGCTGGGTGCCGGAGCCACGCGCGATGCGGGCACGACGCGAACCATTGAGCAGGCCCGGGTTGCGGCGCTCCTTCTTGGTCATCGAGCCGATGATGGCAATCATGCGCGGCACTTCCTTGCTCTGGCTGACCTGCGCCTTGAGGTGCTCGGGAATCTGCCCCAAGCCCGGCAGCTTGTCCATCAGGCCGCCGATGCCGCCCATGTTCTGCATCTGCTCCAGCTGGTCGCGCATGTCGTTCAGGTCGAACTTCTTGCCCTTGGCGACCTTCTCGGCCAGCTTCTGAGCCTTGTCCTTGTCGACCTGCTGCTCGACCTGCTCCACCAGCGACAGTACGTCGCCCATGTCGAGGATGCGGCTGGCCACACGTTCCGGATGGAACACGTCCAGGCCGTCGACCTTTTCACCGGTACCGGTGAACTTGATCGGCTTGCCGGTGATATAGCGCACGCTCAGCGCGGCACCGCCACGGGCGTCACCGTCGGTCTTGGTCAGCACCACGCCGGTCAGCGGCAGCGCCTCGCCAAAGGCCTTGGCGGTGTTGGCGGCGTCCTGGCCGGTCATGGCATCGACCACGAACAGGGTTTCGGCCGGGTTGACCGCCGCGTGCAGGGCCTTGATCTCGGCCATCATCGCTTCGTCGATGGCCAGGCGGCCGGCGGTATCGACCAACAGCACGTCGGCGAACGACTTGCGCGCGTCTTCGATGGCGGCACGGACGATGTCCACCGGCTTCTGGTCCGGGGCGGACGGGAAGAACAGTACGCCGACCTGTTCGGCCAGGGTCTTCAACTGCTCGATGGCGGCCGGACGGTAAACGTCGGCGGACACCACCATCACCTTCTTCTTGCGCTTTTCCTTCAGGTGCTTGGCCAGCTTGCCGACCGTGGTGGTCTTGCCCGCACCCTGCAGGCCCGCCATCAGGATGATGGCCGGCGCCGGCACATTGAGGTTCAGGTCGGTGGCCTGGGCGCCCATGACAGCGGTCAGCTCATCGCGCACCACCTTGATCAGGGCCTGGCCCGGGGTCAGCGACTTGAGCACCTCCTGGCCAACCGCGCGGACCTTGATCTTCTCGATCAGGGCCTGCACCACCGGCAGGGCCACATCGGCCTCCAGCAGGGCGATGCGCACCTCGCGGGTGGCCTCGCGGATGTTTTCTTCAGTCAGGCGGCCGCGCCCACGCAGGCGCTCGATGGTGCCGGAAAGGCGCTGGGTCAGTGACTCGAACATGCGACGGAACCTGCGGAAATCGTGGAAACAGAGGCGGTAAGTATAGCGGCCAGCCGCCGCCACCGCCGGTTCACGTCGCCAGCGACGGGCCTGTATGCGAAACTGCAGCGATGACAATCGTTCTCATCGCCACCGCCCTCTATCTGGTGTCCACCGCCCTGCTGGTCCGCGGGCTGGCCGGCGAACGCAGCCCACCGCCCCGCAACTGGCTGCTGCCCACCATCGGTGCGGTGCTGCTGCATGCCGGTTACCACCTGATGGTGGCGATGAACACCGCGGGGGGGCCGGACATGCACTTCTTCGCAGCCCTGTCGCTGGTGGGCCTGGGCATGGCGGCATTGACCTCCGTGGTGGGTGCACGCGGGCGGATGTCGGCCTTGGGCGTGGTTGTGTTTCCGATGGCGGCGATCCTGTTGCTGGCCTACCACGGCTACGGCCATGAACCGAGCAAGCTGCTGGGCTGGCGCTTGGCCACCCACGCCTGGCTGGCACTGCTGGCCTACGCCACCCTGAGCGTGGCGGCCTTGCTGGCGATCATGTTGTGGTTGCAGGAGCGGGCGCTGCGCCGCCGCGACTTCCGCCCCTGGCTGCGTGCCCTGCCACCGCTGGCCGACCTTGAAACCCTGCTGTTCCGCACGATCACGGTGGGCTTCTGCCTGCTGACCCTGACCCTGCTGACCGGCGTGTTGTTCGTCGACAACCTGCTGGCGCAGAAGCTGGTGCACAAGACCGTGCTCAGCGTGCTGTCGTGGATCGTCTTCGGCACCTTGCTGATCGGCCGCCGCCGTTACGGCTGGCGTGGCAGCAAGGCCGTGCATTGGACGCTGACCGCGATGGCGCTGCTGTTGCTGGCCTTCTTCGGCAGCCAGTTCGTGATCGAACTGATCCTCGGCCGCGGCCGATAGGCGGTATTGCCGAGCCATGCTCGGCAGGGGCCTTCCCGGCAATGCATCAGCCCACCGCCATCTTGTGGGAGCGGTGCAAGCCGCGAAGCTGGCTGCAATGAAACGCCGGCTATGCCTGCAATCTGATCGACTATCAGCTTCGCGGCTTACGCCGCTCCTACGGGCTGGGTCTTTGATAAGGCCCCTGCCGAGCATGGCTCGGCACTACGCTGGGCATTCCCGGGAAAGCCTCTGCCGAGCATGGCTCGGCACTACAGCCGCCCTCACTCCATCGCCGCTTCCAGCGCCTGCGACAGACGCTCCACTGCGATCACTTCCATACCCTTCACCGTGCCGGCCTTGGGCGCATTGGCCTTGGGCACGATGGCGCGCTTGAAGCCATGCGTCGCCGCTTCGCGCAGGCGATCCTCGCCATTGGGCACCGGGCGGATCTCGCCGGACAAACCCACTTCGCCAAAGGCAATGGTCTTCTCAGCCAGCGGCCGGTCCTGCAGCGAGGACAACACCGCCAGCAGCACCGGTAGATCGACGGCGGTTTCCTGCACGCGGATACCACCAACCACATTGACGAACACGTCCTGGTCGCCGACCAGCACGCCGCCATGACGGTGCAGCACCGCCAGCAGCATTGCCAAGCGGTTCTGTTCCAGACCCACCGCCACCCGCCGCGGGTTGGACAACGGCGAGGAATCCACCAGCGCCTGCACCTCCACCAGCAACGGGCGCGTGCCTTCACGGGTGACCATCACGCAGCTGCCGGGCTGGCGGGTACTGCCGCCGGACAGGAAGATCGCCGAGGGATTGGGTACTTCCTTCAGGCCCTTTTCGCCCATCGCGAACACGCCGAGTTCGTTGACCGCGCCGAAGCGGTTCTTGAAGGCGCGCAGGATGCGGAAGCGGCTACCGCTTTCACCTTCGAAATACAGAACCGCATCCACCATGTGCTCGAGCACGCGCGGGCCGGCAATGCCGCCCTCCTTGGTGACATGACCCACCAGGAATACGGCGGTGCCGGTCTCCTTGGCGAAGCGCACCAGCCGCGCCGCGCTCTCACGCACCTGGCTGACCGAACCCGGCGCGGCCGTCAGCGCCTCGGTCCACAAGGTCTGCACCGAGTCGGCGACGATCAGCTTGGGCCGCGCCTTCACCGCGTGCTGCAGGATGTTCTCGACACCGGTCTCGGACAGTGCGTTGATGCCCTCCAGTGGCAGGTCCAGGCGCACCGCCCGGCCGGCCACCTGCGGCAGCGACTCTTCACCGGTGACGTACAGCACCGGCAAGGTGCTGGCCATCTTCGCCACCGCCTGCAATAGCAGGGTGGACTTGCCGATGCCCGGATCACCGCCGACCAGCACCACCGCACCTTCCACCAAACCACCGCCCAGCACCCGGTCGAACTCGCTGATGCCGGTGGAAACCCGCAGATGCTCGGTCTGCTGCACATCCTTCAAGGCGGTGATCTTGGGCGCCTCGACCTTGCCGGCCCAGCCACTGCGGCGTGCCGCCGGCGCCTTTGCCGCGGCGGCGGTCTCCAGCACGATCTCGCTCAGCACGTTCCATACACCACATTCGGTGCACTGGCCCTGCCACTTGCTGTACTCGGCGCCACATTCGCTGCAGACGTATGCGCTGCGGGTCTTGGCCATGAACATTCCTATCTGCGTCAGCGCCGCAGGATAGCCCACCGATGTCGCAAACGCTGCGACGGCTAAAGTCCCCGCCACTGCTGCCGCTAGGTAAGCGGGGCTTTGCTCCGTCACGATGTTCAGGAATCCGCATGATCGGCAGTTACAACCAGGGCCTCGTCGTCGTCTCGTTGTTGGTGGCAATACTTGCTTCCTACACCGCATTGGACATGTCCGCGCGCGTGGCCAGCAGCCAAAGTCGACGGGCGGCACGCATCTGGCTGATAGGCGGCGCAGCGGCGATGGGGCTGGGCATCTGGTCGATGCATTTCATCGGCATGCTCGCCTTCAAGCTGCCGATCCCCGTCGGCTACGACCTTTTCCTCACCACCTGCTCGCTGGCGGCCTCCGTTGGCGCATCGATGTACGCGCTCTGGCTGGTCTCCCGCCAGCGCCTGCCGCTCAGCCGCCTGCTGGCCGGCGCGGTGCTGATGGGCCTGGGCATCGCGGCCATGCACTACATCGGCATGGCCGCGATGCAGATGCAACCCGGCATCGACTATGACCCGGCGTGGTTCACCCTTTCGATCCTGATCGCCATTGGCGCCTCGGCGGCGGCACTGTGGATCGCACAACGCCTGCGCCATGAACAGCCGCGCCTGATGCCGATGCGCCTGCTCGCATCCTTGGTGATGGGTGTGGCCATCGTCGGCATGCACTACACCGGCATGGCCGCCGCGCGCTTCCCTGCCGACGCGATCTGCGGGGCCATCAGCGACGGCGGGCTGGATACACATCTGCTCGCCGGCCTGGTCATCGTCACCACCATCGCCACTCTGGCGGTCGCACTACTGGCCTCGGTCTTCGACGGACAGATGCGGCTGCGTACCGGCATACTGGCCCACTCGCTGGCCAACGCCAATGAAAAGCTGGTGCAGGCCGCGCTGCACGACCCGCTGACCCAACTGCCCAACCGGGTACTGCTGCAGGACCGCATCGAACGGGCGATCGAGAAGGCCAATCGCCGCGAGTTCGGCCTTGCCCTGATGTTCTGCGACCTGGACGGTTTCAAGAACGTCAACGATGCCTACGGCCACCAGCTCGGCGACCGCCTGCTGGTGCAGTTCAGCAAAAAAATCAGCGCTTTGTTGCGCAGCCAGGACACCTTCGCTCGCCTCGGCGGCGATGAGTTCGTCATCGTGATGGCAATTGATTCACCCGACGATGCAGCCCTGATGGCCGAACAGATCAGCGCCGCCATCAGCGCGCCGTTCCTGATCGACAATGCCGAGCTGCTGGTCAGCACCAGCATCGGCATCGCGCTGTACCCGGAGGACGCCAGCAACGAGCGCGAGTTGATGATGCATGCCGATGCGGCGATGTATCACGTCAAGCACAGTGGGCGAAACGGCCACGCGTTCTTCACTTCGACCATGCAGGCCGGCACCCGCCAGCGCCTGCGCCTGCTGCAGGACCTGCGTCACGCAACCGCGCGCAATGAGCTGGTGCTGCATTACCAGCCCAAGTTCCCGGCCGGCGGCAGCCGCGCCAACGGTGCTGAAGCGCTGCTGCGCTGGAACCATCCAGAGCTCGGCATGCTGTCGCCCGATGTATTCATTCCCGTTGCCGAGCGCAGCGGCTTGATCATCCAGATCGGCGAGTGGGTGCTGGACGCGGCCTGCGCGCAGCTGCGTGCCTGGCATGACGCCGGCAACACCGACTGGTCGATGGCGGTGAACCTGTCTCCCCTGCAGTTCGCCTCGCCGACGCTGGTGGAAACCGTGCGCTGCGCGCTGGAACGCCATGCGCTGGACCCGCGCCAGCTGACCCTGGAAGTGACTGAAAGCACGGCGATGAAGGACGTGGACGCCAGCCTGCAGATGCTGGAAGCGCTGACCGCGATGGGCGTACGCATCGCCATCGACGACTTCGGCACCGGTTACTCCAGCCTGCTCTATCTCAAGCGCATGCCGGCCACCGAGCTGAAGATCGACCGCGCCTTCGTCCGCGACCTGGAGCACAACAGCGAGGATGCGGCCATCGTCTCCTCGATCATCGCGTTGGGCCGCACGCTGCAGCTGCAGGTGGTCGCCGAAGGTGTGGAAACCGAAGCGCAGCGCAATTTCCTGGGCGAACTTGGCTGCGATGTATTGCAGGGCTATCACCTCGGCCGGCCAATGGCGGCCGCCGATTTCGTAAGCCGCAACAGCTGAAGCCAGACCGCAGGCGTAAGCCGCGAAGCTGGCAACGCCTGAAAAGCCCAAAAGCCAACCCCTCCCCAGCCCTCCCCTTGGCTTAGCAAAGGGGTGGGAGCAACGGGGTTTTGCCGTGCCATGCTGGGCTGGGGCTTCGCCCAAAATGCCGGCCAGTTTTGGGGGCGGGGCTTACCCCGCGAAGCCCGTGATTCTGCAGATCCCAGGAATGT